>NZ_ALIP01000097.1:0-14187 GCF_000283075.1 Pseudoxanthomonas sp. GW2 | reverse complement strand
ACGCCGATGCACGTGCATGACCGCCTGTCGGCGGCCGACGGCGTGCGCGAGCCGGTGCCGGGCTGGCTGTCCGGCGGCCCGAACCCGGCGCAGCAGGACCGCCGCGACTGCCCGGTGTCGTATCCGTCGAAGCTGCCGGCGCTGTCGTGGCTCGACCACGCGTGCAGCTATGCCAGCAACGAGGTGGCGATCAACTGGAACGCGCCGCTGGTCTACGTGGCCGCGGCGGTGCAGGCGCTGACGCCGGTGGAAGAGTAGGGCGGATGCGCGGACGGCGGCCTGGTGGCCGCCGTCCCGGGTTTGCTGCATGGCCCGCGACGGGCCGGGGAGTGGCGCGCGAAGCCGCCGGATCCGGACGCCGGATCAGTCGACCCGGGTGCCGAAGATGCGGTCGCCGGCGTCGCCCAGGCCGGGCAGGATGTAGCCCTTGTCGTTGAGCCGCTCGTCGATGGCGGCGGTGTAGATCTGCACGTCCGGGTGCGCGGCTTCCACCGCCGCCAGGCCCTCGGGCGCGGCCACCAGGAAGATGCCCTTGATCCGGCGCGCGCCGGCGCGCTTGAGCATGTCGATGGTGGCGATGAGCGAACCGCCGGTGGCCAGCATCGGGTCCAGGATCAGGGCGTCGCGCTCGTCCAGCCGGCCGGTCAGGCGTTCGAAGTAGGGGACCGGTTGCAGGGTTTCCTCGTCGCGCTGCAGCCCGACCACGCTCACGCGCGCGGCAGGAATCAGGGCGAGAACCCCAGGCAGCATGCCCAGCCCGGCCCGCAGGATCGGCACCAGGCTGATCTTGGCGCCGGCGATGCGCCGAACCTGCACCGGGCCGGCCCAGCCCTGGAGCGTCGCCTCCTCGGTGGCCAGGTCCGCCGTGGCCTCGTATGCCAGCAGGGTTGCCAGCTCGGTGACCAGTTCGCGGAAGCCCTTGGTACTCAGTTCGGCCGAGCGCAGCAGTCCGATCTTGTGCTGGACCAGCGGATGGTGGACTTCGACGGCTTTCATGGCGGGCCTGCAGGTATGGGGGCCTGGAAAGTCTGCAGCAAACGCGTCGATGCGGAAAGGCGAAGCCGGCGCTGCGCCGGCTCCACCCGGTGCGCGGCTCAGAACGCCATGCGCATCACCAGCTGGTAGCTGGGCCCGGCTTCCTCGGTCTCGAGCTCGTACTCGTCGTAGTCGCGGTCGAGCTGGTCCTCGAGGGTGTTGAACTTGTCGAAGAACTCGTCCTTGCTCGCGTCGAGCAGGTTGTTGGCCGACAGCCGCACCGAGAAGTTCCGGCCGAAGCGCTTCTCGACGAAGGCGTCCAGTTCCCCGCCGTACCGGATGATGGCTTCCTCGCCGAGGAACCGGGCGTAGGCGTCGCCCTGCTTGCGGTAGGTCAGGCCGAAGCTGGCGGCCAGGGCCGGCAGGTCCTGGATGAAGCCGATGTTGAAGGTGCTCTTGGCCTGGTCGTTGAAGCGCCGCCGGCCCATGAAGTCATCGACCCGGGAGTCGACCCATGAGTAGTTCAGGAACACGCCGGTGTCGTCCATGCCGAACGCGGACAGCGGGGTGGAGAGGTCGAACTCGAAGCCGTAGACCTTGCCGTCGCCGACATTGGCCGAGGTGAACAACCAGCTCTCGGCCTCGAACGGGTTGGCGGCGATGGCTTCGGCCTCGCTGGCGTAGTCGCCGTCGTCGACCATGTCGGCGATGTCGTCCTCGTAGTCCTCGACCGCCGCCTCGCTGGGCGCGCCGGTGTTGACCAGCTCGATCAGGTCCTTGACGTCGCGGTAGAAGAAGTTCAGGCCCACCACGCCGCGCCGGCCCAGGCGGTGCTCGAAGCCCAGGTCGATGCCATTGGCGGTCTCCGGCTCCAGTTCCGGGTTGCCGATGTAGTCGTTGTCGCCGAACTCGCCGTCCAGCAGGGCCGGGATCAGCTCGTTGAAGTTCGGGCGCTTGACCGTCTTGGCCAGCGACAGGCTGATGCGGTCGGCATCGGTCACGTCCCAGCGCAGGTTCACCGAGGGCAGCAACTGGTCGTAGTCCTTGTCGATGCGGCCCTCGCTTTCCTCGTCCTCGATGTACTCGACCTGGCCCCGGGTGGTCTCGTAGCGCAGGCCGGCTTCCCAGGCGAAGACCTCGCCGCGGCCGCTGAGCATGACGTACGGGTCCACGCGCTTCTCCTCGATCACCGAGGCCACGCTGCCGTCCAGGGCGTAGTCGGCCGGGAAGGCCGGCGCGGCCTGGCCTTCCTCGTCGGCCTCCCATTCGTAGCTGGTGACCAGGCTTTCGCGCTTCTTGTTGCGCACGTCGATGCCGAACTGCAGCTCGGCCCGGCCGAGCGGACGGGTATGCGCCAGGGTGAAGCCGGTCTCGCTGTCCTTGGCGTCGATGGCCTCGGCCTCGTAGACGGTCTCGTCCCACTCGGCGCCGTCGATGCTCCAGGTCTCGTCCCAGCCGGCCGCATCGCCGACGTAGACGTGCTCGCCCTCGGTGGTGCCTTCGTAATCCTCGAAACGGGCGTGGTCCAGGCTCAGCCGGGTGGTGCCGCCAGCCATGTCGAAGCGGTAGTCCAGGCCGATGCCGTAGTTCTTCTGGTCGTAGGGATTCAGGCCCGGCACCCGCTTGTTCTCGACCTCGTCGTCGTCCACTTCCTCCTCGAACGACACCTCGGTCACGTCGCGGTCGGTCTTGACGTAGAAGGCGTCGACGCCGAAGCGGCCGGTCTCGCCGACCTCGGCGGTGTAGCTCAGGTTGGCCGAGTAGTCGCGGCCGTCCTTGACCTCGGTCTGGTCCTCCCAGCTGACCTTCTCCTCCATCGTGTCGTCGGTGAAGCGGTCGGAGCGCTTGAACTTGGAGCGGTAGCGGTCCTGGACGTTGACCCCGGCCAGCAGCCGCCCGCCGAGCGCCTCGAACGAGGTCACCGCGCCGAAGGTCGGGTTCACCTCGCCGTCGTCCCAGCGGTTGGCGCCGATCCGCACGTAGCTGCCGTCGAACACGTAGGCGTCGCGCAGGACGATGTTGATCGCGCCGGCCATCGCGTCGCCGCTGCGGTTGGCGCTGGCGCTGCGCTTGATCTCGATGTGGTCGACCATCTCCGCCGGGATGCGGTCGACGTAGAACGAGCGGTCGTCGCCGGCGCCGGGCACCTTCTTGCCGTTGATCAGCACCTGGGTGTAGCCGCCGCCCAGGCCGCGCAGCTGGGCGCCGTCGTACTCCATGATGTCGCTGCCGACGAAGCCCACGCCGGGCACCCGCTTGAGCATGTCGCCGACGGTGTTGGGCTCGAAACGCTGGAAATACTCCAGGTCGTACACCAGGGTCGGTTCGATATCCCCGGAGCGGTTGCGGTAGGCGATATCGGCCTGTACGACGACTGCATCGAGCTGCTTCGGCTCGCCGGCCGCCGAGGGCGCCGGCCCGGGCGCGGCGAGCACGATGCATGGGAGCAGCGGCAGGCTGCAGGCGAGGGCGCGGGAAATGCAGGTGGCCAGCGGGGTACGCGTCATCGGTTCCGTTCCGGAAGGGAGGCTGGAAAACGGACGGAACTGTCGCCGCGGCAGATGGCAGCGTTGTGACACGTGATGGATCGATGACCAGGCGATTGCCGACGCGTGGCTGTCACAATCGCTTCATAGGATGCCTCGCGTCACGAACCTGCCGGGGAGTCCCATGAAACTGCATCCGTTCTTCGCACTGCTGGCGCTGCTTGTGCTGGCGGCATGCCAACCCGATGCGCCCTCGTCCGGGGCGGCCGACCGCGAGCCCGACCAGTACGACGGGGACGACATCCTGCTGCGCGACCACGACGTGCCGCACGTGGTCGTTGGCGAGGCCTTCGTCACCGTGGCCACGCCGGAAGACAACATCGATTCCCCCGCAAGCTGGCTGCAGGACGGGCGGCTGATGCTGGTGGCCACGGCCAAGGAAAGCGACCGCCTGGTGGTATACGACGGCCGCACCGGGGAGCGCCTGCGCGAGGTGGGCGGGCCCGGCGATGGCCCGGGCCAGCTGCGCAGGCCCAATGGCGTGGCCACCGTCGACGACCGCTACGCCTTCGTGGTGGAGCGCGACAACCGCCGCGTGCAGATGTTCGCCCTGCCGGGCTTCGAGCCGCTGCTCGGGTTTGGCGCGGATGAACTGGTGCAGCCGTACGGCCTGTGGGTGCGACGCGCTGGCGAGGGCTACGAAGTCCTGGTCAGCGACGCCTACATGGCCGGCGAGGATGCGGCGGGCGAGGACATCGTGCCACCGCTGGAGCAGCTGGACCGCCGCTTCCGTCGCTTCATCGTCGTGCCCGCCGGGGACGGCTGGCGCGCGCGCGCCACGGGCGCGTTCGGCGATACGTCCGCCGCTGGCGCCATCCGCGTGCCGGAATCGCTGTTCGGCGACCCGGACAACGACCGCCTGCTGGTGGCCGAAGAGGACGTGCCAACCGGAACCCGCCTGCGCGAGTACGACCTGCAGGGTCGCTATCGCGGCCGCGACGTAGGCGCCAGCCAGTACCGGGCCCAGGCCGAGGGTATCGCCCTGCTGCGCTGTGCGGATGGCAGCGGCTGGTGGGTGGGCAGCGACCAGTTCGCCGACCGCACCGTGTTCCACCTGTTCGACCGCCGCAGCCTGGCGCACGCGGGCTCATTCGCGGGCGAGGTCACCGGCCTGACCGATGGCATCTGGCTGGACGAGCGCGGCGATGCGCGCTTCCCGCAGGGCGTGCTGTACGCCTCGCACCTGGACCAGGCCGTGGCCGCGTTCGACTGGCGCGATATCGCCGCGGCGCTCTCGCTGCCGGAGTGCCCGCGATGAGTCCGGCGGGCCGGCATGCATCGGCGGGTCTGCTGGCGCTGCTTCTGGCCGCGTGCCTGGCGCCGGTGGCCGTGGCAGGCGGGCCAGCGGTCCGCCATCCGCTGCACGTGGACCAGCCGGCAAAAGCGCCGGAGGAAGTGCTGCTGGCGGTGGAGATCCCCGCCGGCAGCGCGACCAAGTACGAGATCAACGACGAGGGCCTGGTCGAGGTCGACCGCTTCCTGTCGATGCCGGTGGCCTATCCGGCCAACTACGGCTCGATCCCGCGCAGCCTGGCCGGCGACGGCGATCCGCTGGACGCATTGGTGCTGACCCGCCAGCCGTTGCATCCGGGCACGCTGGTGCGGTTCCGCCCGGTGGCGGTGCTGCGCATGCGTGATCGCGGCGAGGAGGACGCCAAGATCGTCGGCGTGCCGGTGGACGCGGTGGATCCCGCTTTCGCGCCGATCCGCGACCTGGGCGACCTCGCACCGATGGAGCGAGAGCGGATCGAGGCCTTCTTCCGCGTCTACAAGCAGCTGCCCGCAGGCGCCGACACGGTGGAGCTTGCCGGATGGGGCGATGCCGGCGAGGCCCGTGCCACCGTCGCCGCAGCGCTGGCGCGCTACCTGGCGAAGTAGCCGGGTAGCCCGTCGACCCGGCCGGCGTCGCCGGCCGGGAAGCGTGGCTCAGGCCGCCGAGGCCTGCTCGCGGCGCGGGCCTTCGCGCAGGGCCCGGCCGACCATCGATACCAGCAGGTCCAGCTCTTCCTCGTCCATGGCGAAGTGCGGGGTGAAGCGCAGCGAGTTCTCGCCGCCGTGGATCACGTTGACCCCGTGCATGCGCAGCCATTCCTCGGTGGAACCGGCGCCATAGCACTTGAACTCCGGCGACAGCTCGCAGGAGAACAGCAGGCCGGTGCCCTGGACCTTGGTGATCAGCCCGCCCAGCTCGGCCTTCAGCGCCTCCAGCTTCTGCACCGCCTGGGCGCCGCGCTCGCGGATGTTCCGGCGCACCTGCGGGGTGAGCAGGCCCAGGGTGGCGCAGGCCACGTCCAGCGCACGTGGGTTGGTGGTCATGGTGTTGCCGTACACGCCCTTGCGGTACAGCGACGCCGCGTGCGCGGTCACCGCCAGTACCGACAGCGGGAACTGGGCGGCGTTGAGCGCCTTGGAGTAGGTCTCCATGTCCGGCGGGTCGATGCCCTCGAAGCCGGGGTAGTCGACGATGGACAGCACGCCGTGCACGCGCAGGCCGGCCTGGATCGAGTCCACCAGCAGCAGGCTGCCGTGGGCGCGGGTCAGTTCGCGCGCGGCGTTGTAGAACTCCACCGGCACCGCGCGGCCCGGGTCGCCTTCGCCCATCACCGGCTCCAGGAACACCGCCTCGATGAACCAGCCGTTGGCCTGGGCGTCGGCAAAGGCCTTGCGCAGGGCGGCGATGTCGTACGGCGGCACCACCAGCACCGAATCCTCGTTGCGGTAGCTGGCCAGGTGATGGCGGTAGGTGCGGCGGGTGGAATCCGAATACAGCGCCGGGCGGTCGGTGCGGCCATGGAAGCTGCCCTTGACCACCAGGCGCTTGATGGTGGCGCCGGCGTGGCGCGCGCCCGGATCGGTCTGCAGCTTGGCGTTGATGTCGACGATGCGGCAGGCCAGGCCCACGGCCTCGGAGCCGGAGTTGAGGCACATGAAGCGCTCGAACGGGCAGCCGCCGCGGCTGTGCCCGATCTCGGCGTGCAGCGCCTGCACGAAGCGGCGCTGCGAAGGGCTCGGGGTCATGATGTTGGCCATGACCTGCGGCCGGCCCATCGCCTCCAGCACCTCCGGCGGCGCGTGGCCGAAGCCGAGCATGCCGTAGCCACCGGCGTCGTACAGCACCGCGCCCTTGAGGGTCACCACCCACGGGCCGCGCGCGGCCAGGGCGATGTACGGAGTCACGCAGTCATCGGCGTAGAAGTTGACGAAGCCTTCCTGCAGGGCGGCGATCTGCGCTTCCTCGTCCAGGTCCAGCAGGTCGGCCAGGTCCTGGCGCTGGCGGGCGTAGGCGGCGCCGGCGGCCTCGATCGCCGCGACCAGGTCCGGATGCCCGGCGGCCAGGCGTTCCAGGGTGGCGTCATCCAGGCCGGCGGTCAGGCGGGCGCCGGCATGGGCGCGCAGCGGGGCAAGGGGGGCGAGAACGGACATGGCAGGCCTCCGGTTCGGGCCGGGACGGCAGGGCGACAGGCTGTCGCTGGAGCCGGCCCCGGCGGGGCGGTGGTCGCCCGGCAGGATGCGCGGGGCGCGTTCACCCCCATCTTAAGGGGGCCGTATCGTCACTTGGCAGCGCTGATCAGGCGAATAAGCGGTAGGATTTCGTCGATCCGACGAAAAATGCTGTCGACATGAAACTATCTGCCGCCGACGAGCGCCTGCTGTCCCTGCTGCGCGAGAACGCACGCCAGTCCACCGCCGAGCTGGCGCGCCGGCTGGGGCTGTCGCGGACCACGGTGCAGAGCCGGATCGAGCGGCTGGAGAAGCAGGGGGTCATCCGCGGCTATTCGGTGCGGCTGGACGACGGCTACGAGCGCGACCGCATCCGCGCCCACATCCTCATCACCGTCTCGCCCAAGCGCATGCCGGCGGTGGTCAAGGCCCTGGCCGACATGCCCGAGGTGCGCGCGCTGCATTCGGTCAGCGGCGCCCACGACCTGGTGGCGCTGGGCGTGGCCGCCGACGTGGGCGCGATGGACGAGCTGACCGACCGCATAGGCGCGCTGGAAGGCGTGGAGCGCACCTCGTCCTCGATCATCCTGTCGACCAAGTTCGAGCGCTGAAGGCCGGCCGGGCGGGCGCGCGGCCGTACAATACCGGCCCCCCAAGCGCCGGCACTGCCTTGAAGAAGTCCGATTTCCACTACGACCTGCCCGAGGAACTGATCGCGCAGGCGCCCCTGGCCGAGCGCTCGGCCAGCCGGATGCTGGTGGTGCCGCCCGGCGAGGGCGACTTCGCCGACCTGCACGTGCGCGACCTGCCGGACCTGCTACAGCCCGGCGACCTGCTGGTGTTCAACGACACCCGGGTGATCCCGGCGCGCCTGTTCGGACAGAAGGAAAGCGGCGGCCGGGTCGAGATCCTGATCGAGCGCCTGCTGCCGGACGCGCAGGCGCGGGTGCAGATGCGCGCCAGCAAGTCGCCCAAGCCGGGTTCGCGGATCGTGCTGGACGGCGGCGGCCAGGCCGAGGTGCTGGGGCGCGAGGACGCGTTCTTCGTCGTGCGCTTCGAGGTCGGCGAGCCGCTGGAGCAGTGGCTGGCCCGGGTCGGGCGCCTGCCGCTGCCGCCGTACATCCAGCGCGAGCCGGACGCGGCCGACGCCGAGCGCTACCAGACCGTGTTCGCGCGCGAGGTCGGCGCCGTGGCCGCGCCCACCGCCGGCCTGCACTTCGACCACGCCCTGCTGCAGCGCCTGCGCGAGCGCGGGGTGGAGTTCGGCCACGTCACCCTGCACGTGGGCGCCGGCACCTTCCAGCCGGTGCGGGTGGAGGACGTGCGCGAGCACACCATGCACAGCGAGTGGCTGAACGTCGGCGCCGAGCTGGTGGCCCAGGTGCGCCGCACCCGCGCCGCCGGCGGCCGGGTGATCGCGGTGGGCACGACCGTGGTGCGCGCGCTGGAAAGTGCCATGCGCGATGGACAGCTGCAGCCGTTCGCGGGCGAGACCCGGATCTTCATCTTCCCAGGCTACAAGGTGCGCAGCGTGGACGCGCTGGTGACCAACTTCCACCTGCCGGAGAGCACCCTGCTGATGCTGGTCTCGGCCTTCGCCGGCAAGGAGCGGATCTTCGCCGCCTACCGCCACGCGGTGGAACGGCGCTACCGCTTCTTCTCCTACGGCGACGCGATGCTGCTGTGGGGCCTGAAGGACTGAGGTGGCGCCGGGGTCACAGCGGGCGCTTGCCCGGGTCGCCCTGGACCTCGCGCACCAGTTTCGGCACCAGGTAGCCGGACAGGCGCGCCGCCAGCTGCCGGTGCAGCGCGCGGGCGCGCTCGTCGTCGACCTCGAAGTGGGCCGCGCCCTGGATCCGGTCCAGCTGGTGCAGGTAGTACGGCAGCACCCCGGCGGCGTAGCCGCGCTCGCACAGCTCGGCCAGGGCGTCGACCGAATCGTTCACCCCGCGCAGCAGCACCGCCTGGTTGAGCAGCTGGGCGCCGGCGCGGCGCAGGCGCGCCAGGGCCTGGTCCACCGAGGCGTCGAACTCGTTGGCGTGGTTGGCGTGGACCACGAACGCCACCGGCCAGGGCAGGGCCGACATCCACTCCACGAAGGCCTCGTCGACGCGCTCCGGCAGCACCACCGGCAGGCGGCTGTGGATGCGCAGGCGGCGGATGTGCGGGATTGCCGCCAGCTGCGCGCTCAGTTCGGCCAGCTTGGGCGTGGCCAGCGACAGCGGGTCGCCGCCGGACAGGATCACCTCGTCGATGCCCGGATCGGCCGCGATCGCCGCCACCGCGCCGGCCCAGCCGTCGCGCGCGGCGGTCTCGTCGGCGTAGGGGAAATGGCGGCGGAAGCAGTAGCGGCAGTTGACCGCGCAGCTGCCGGTGGCCACCAGCAGGGCGCGGCCGCGGTATTTCTGGATCACGCCGTCGGCCTTCTTGGCCGCGCCGTCGCCGACCGCGTCCAGGGCGAAGCCGGGCACGATCCGCTCCTCGTCCACCACCGGCAGGACCTGGCGCAGCAGCGGGTCGTGCAGGTCACCGGGGCGCATGCGGGCAGCGAACCCGCGCGGCACGCGCATGGCGAACTGCGCCGCGGCGGCGTCGGAAATCCCGGCCGCGACCGCGTCCAGTCCGAGCATCGCCAGCAGCTCGCGCGGGTCGCGCACCGCCTCGCGCCACAGGCGCTGCCAGCGTGGGGTGGCGGGAACGGCGGCGGGGGCAGGCGCCGGCGCGGGGTCCGGCTGCATGGGCGTGGGGGCTGCGGGTATCATGTGCGGTCTGGAGGACGGCCCGCCGGCGACGGCGGGCGCCTACATTCTAACCGCCGCTTCCAACTGCCGGCCGCCAGGTGGCGGCCTCGCCATACCCAAGGAGTTCCCATGGCCTCTTACGGCATGAACGACGTCAAGAACGGGATGAAGATCCTGGTCAACAACGAACCCGCGATCATCACCGACACCGAGTACGTCAAGCCGGGCAAGGGCCAGGCCTTCACCCGCGTGAAGTACCGCCAGATCCGCACCGGCCGCGTGCAGGAAATCACCATGAAGTCGACCGATTCGGTCGAGGCCGCGGACGTCGTCGATACCGACATGCAGTACCTGTACAACGACGGCGAGTACTGGCACTTCATGCAGCCGGAGACCTTCGAGCAGGTCCAGGCCGACAAGAACGGCGTGGGCGATGCCGCCAAGTGGCTCAAGGGCGAGGAGCAGTGCGTGGTGACCCTGTGGAACGGCACCCCGATCCAGGTGACCCCGCCGAACTTCGTCGAACTGAAGATCGTCGAGACCGACCCGGGCGTGCGCGGCGATACCTCCGGCGGCGGCGGCAAGCCGGCCACCCTGGAGACCGGCGCCGTGGTCCGCGTGCCGCTGTTCGTCGGCCAGGACGAGGTGATCAAGGTTGACACCCGCTCTGGCGAGTACGTCTCCCGCGTGAAGTGACGATCCGGCCCGTGGCCGCCGCCGGCGGCCGCGGGCTTGCCGGATTGTCATCCCGGCGAAGGCCGCATCCGGCGCCTCTCGCCAGGCGCCCGCGACGCGGGCCCCGGATCGTCTTCCCCGCGAACGGCGCCGCCGCAGGCGGATGGCTTAGGCAGCGGGATTCCCGTGCCTTCCCGGGGCCCTGCGACGCGGGAACCCCAGGTTCCCGTCGTCCCGGCGCAAGCCGGAGCCAGTGGTCCTGGCTGGCACCAGGCGCGCAATCAGGCACCGACGGTGGCTTGCGGATCGGCTGCGCAGCTGCCCGACGGGCGCCAGTCCTTTGAAAGCCAATGGGCCCGGGTCTCACAGCCGTCCGGCTGCCGTGGGGCCCTTCGCCAGCGTGAAGCGACGTAGTGACGCATCCCGCCCGCGCTGGGATGATGTCCACCCGCAACAGGAATGAGTGAGCAGGAGCGCATGACCGATATTTCCCCCCAGGCCTGCGACCTTCTCATCGAAGCCGGCTGGGTCGTCCCGGTCGAACCGCACGGCGTGGTCCTGGAAGACCACGCCGTCGCCGTATCCGGCGGCAGGATCGTGGCCGTGCTGCCGACCGCCGAGGCGCGCGCGCGCTTCGCCGCGGCCGAGGTGGTGCAGCGCCCGGACGCGGCGCTGATCCCGGGCCTGGTCAACGCCCACACCCACAACCCGATGACCCTGCTGCGCGGCGTCGCCGACGACCTGCCGCTGATGACCTGGCTGCGGCAGCACATCTGGCCGGTGGAGGCCGCGGTGATCGGGCCGGACTTCGTCGCCGACGGCATGGCCCTGGCCATCGCCGAGATGCTGCGCGGCGGCACCACCTGCGCCAACGAGAACTACTTCTTCCCGGACGTGCAGGCCGCGGTCTACAGGAAGCACGGCTTCCGCGCCCTGGTCGGCCTGCCGGTGATCAATTTCCCCACCGCCTGGGCGCGCAGCGACGACGAGTACTTCGACAAGGCCGGCGAGGTCCACGACCAGTGGCGCGACGATCCGCTGATCGCCACCGCGTTCGCCCCGCACGCGCCGTACACCGTCAGCGACGCCAACTTCGAGCGGGTGCGGATGCTGTCCGACCAGCTCGACACCCAGGTCCACCTGCACACCCACGAGACCGCGCAGGAAATCGCCGACTCGCTGAAGGAATACGGCCAGCGCCCGCTGGCGCGGCTGGACCGCCTGGGCCTGGTCAACGACCGCCTGATCGCGGTGCACATGACCCAGCTGACCGAGGCCGAGATCCACCTGTGCGCCGAGCGCGGCGTGCACGTGGCCCACTGCCCCGAGTCCAACCTCAAGCTGGCCTCCGGCTTCTGCCCGGCCTGCGCCCTGCAGCGCGCAGGCGTGAACCTGGCGATCGGCACCGACGGCTGCGCCAGCAACAACGACCTGGACATGTTCGGCGAGCTGCGCACCGCGGCCCTGCTGGCCAAGGCCGTGGCCAACGACGCCACCGCCCTGGACGCAGCCACCACGCTGCGCGCCGCCACCCTCGGCGGCGCCCGCGCGCTGGGTTTCGGCGAGCGCATCGGCTCGATCGAACCGGGCAAGGAGGCCGACCTGGTGTGCGTGGACCTGTCGGCGCTGGAGGCCCAGCCGCTGCACCACGTGCTGTCGCAGCTGGTCTACGCGGTCGGCCGCCAGCAGGTGAGCGACGTGTGGATCGCCGGCCGCCGCAAGCTGGACGCGCGCGAGCTGGTGGACATCGACACCGCGGCCCTGATCGCCAACGCCCGCCAGTGGCGCCAGCGCATCGCCGCGCTCGGCCGCTGAATCCTGCGAACCGCGGCCGCGCCTCGCGCGGCCGTCGCGGCCGGCTGGCCTACAATGGCCGCCTTGCGGAGGAATGACGATGACGACCCACGCCGAAGCCGCCACCAGCGCCAACTACCACCAGGCCGAACTGGACAAGTTCGCCGCGCTGGCCAACCGCTGGTGGGACCCTGACGGCCCGCAGCGGGCCCTGCACGTGCTCAACCCGGTGCGCCTGGACTACGTCGCCAGCCGCGTGCCGCTGGCCGGCAGCACGGTGCTGGACGTGGGCTGCGGCGGCGGCATCCTCAGCGAAGCCCTGGCCCGTGCCGGCGCGCGCGTGACCGCCGCCGACCTGGCCCCGGAGCTGGTCAAGGTCGCGCGCCTGCACTCGCTGGAATCGGGCGTGCAGGTCGAATACCTGGTGCAGTCGGTGGAGGCGCTGGCCGGGGAACGCCCGGGCAGCTTCGACGCGGTGACCTGCATGGAGATGCTCGAGCACGTGCCGGACCCGGGTGCCATCATCGCCGCCTGCGCCAGGCTGCTGCGGCCCGGTGGCCGCCTGTTCCTGTCCACGCTCAACCGCACCCCGGCGGCGTTCGCGCTGGCCATCGTCGGCGCCGAGTACGTGGCGCGGCTGCTGCCCAAGGGCACCCACCGCTATGCCGACTTCATCAAGCCCTCCGAACTGGCGGCCTGGCTGCGCGATGCCGGCCTGCAGCTGGAGGACGTCAGCGGCCTGTTCTACGACCCGCTGCGCCAACGCGCGCGGCTGTCGCGGCAGACCTCGGTCAACTACCTGGCCTGCGCGGTGAAGCCGTGACGGCTGCGGTGGGGCAGGGCGGCGGGTTCCCGCCGGTGGCGCTGTTCGACCTGGACGGCACCCTGCTGGACAGCGCCCCGGACATGGTCGCCACCGCCAACCGCATGCTGGTAGCGCGCGGGCAGGGACCGGTGGATGCGGAGATGCTGCGCAAGCACGTGTCCAAGGGGGCGCGGGCCATGGTCTCGGTGCTGTTCCCGGATGCAGAGGGCGAGGCGCGCGATGCGCTGGTGGCCGAGTTCCTGGCGGTCTACCGCGAGGAGCTGGGCCGCCACAGCCGCCTGTTCGACGGCATCGAGCAGATGCTGGCCGCGCTGGAAGCCGCCGGTTCGCGCTGGGGCATCGTCACCAACAAGGCCGAGTACCTGGCCCGCGACGTGGTCGCCGGGCTGGGCTGGCAGGAGCGCTGCGCGGTGCTGGTCGGCGGCGACACCTACGCCGAGCGCAAGCCGCACCCGCTGCCGCTGCTGGAGGCCGCGCGCACGCTGGGTGCGGACCCGGCCGACTGCGTCTACGTCGGCGACGATGAACGCGACGTGCTGGCGGCCAAGGGCGCCGGCATGCCCTCGATCGCGGTGCTGTGGGGCTACCGCCTGGACGGCGAGGACCCGCTCACCTGGCAGGCCGACCGCGTGGCGGAACTGCCGCACGAACTGGTCGCGCCGGCCGCCTGGCCGCGCCGCTGACCCCACCGCCGGCGCCCGGCGCCGGCCCGCGGGCATGCCCGCCGGAGTTTCCATGAGCACACCCTCGGCCCTCGACAGTTTCCTGGACAAATGGCGGCAGCGCTGGCCGGAGTGGGCCGTGGCCGAGGTGTTCGTGCCGCAGGCCGAGCGCGGGCGCGTGCTGGCCTGGTTCGCCCTGCTGCAGGAATTCGACGACATCCTCAACATCGCCGGCGACCCGCTGCCGGCCGACGCCAAGCTGGGCTGGTGGGCCACCGAGCTGGCCGACTGGGCCGGGCACCGCTCGCGGCATCCGCTCGGGCGGATGCTGGAGCCGCTGCCGGCACCCTGGGAGCGGCTGGCCGCGGCGCTGCCGGACCTGGTCGCCGCCCGTGCCCGCGCCGCCGATCCGCAGGCCGCGCTGGCCGCGCTGCAGGGCTATGCCGCGGCGGTGGCGGAAGTGGAGGCGGTGGTGCTGGGCGGGCCGGCCGCGCGTCCGCAGCAGCTGGCGGCGCAGGTGCTGGCCT
>NZ_ALIP01000096.1:0-18882 GCF_000283075.1 Pseudoxanthomonas sp. GW2 | reverse complement strand
GCTGGCCGAGCAGGGCATCGAACCGGAGCTGCTGGCGCCGCTGGCCACCGGCGGCCGCACCCTGCACCGCCTGCTCGGCACCATCCCCGACTCCCCGCGCTTCCGCCACGACGCCGCCAACCCGCTGGACGTGGACATCGTGGTGGTGGACGAGGCCTCGATGATCGACCTGCCGCTGATGGCCAAGCTGGTGGAAGCGGTGCCCGACGGCGCGCGCCTGGTGCTGCTGGGCGACCCCGACCAGCTGCCCTCGGTGGAGGCCGGCGACGTGCTCAGCGGCATCCTCGCCGCCGCCGGCGACGGCATGCGCCTGGCCGCCGCCGACGCGGGCGCGCTGCAGCCGCTGCTGGGCGAGGTCGACCCGGCCGCGATCGCACCCGATGCCGCCGTGCCCTTCCCTGCCCGCCACGTGCACCTGGTGCGCGGCTGGCGCCAGTCGGCCGCGCTGGACCTGGCGCCGCTGGCCGCCGCGGTGCGCAGCGGCGACGGCGAACGCGCGCTGGCGCTGCTGCGCGAGGGCAGGCTCGACGGCGTGCACTACCACGCCGACGCCGCCGACCTGCTGCAGGACCCGGCCCGGCGCGAGCACTTCCTCGCCCACTGGACCGCCCTGGCCCAGGCGCCCACGCCCGCCGAGGCCCTGGCCCTGGCCGGACGCCTGCGCATCCTCACCGCGGTGCGCGAAGGCCCGCAGGGCGCGCGCGGGCTCAACACCCGGATCGAGGCGTTGCTGGCCGAGCGCCTGGCCCAGCAGCAGCCGCGCACGCGCAGCGACGGGTTCTTCCACGGCCGCCTGCTGCTGGTCACCGAGAACCACTACCGCCACGGCCTGTTCAACGGCGACATCGGCATCTGCCTGCGCGACGACCGCGGCCAGCTGATGGCCTGGTTCCCGGGCGCCACGCCCGACGCTCCGCGCGCGTTCCATCCGGCCACCCTGCCCGCCCACGACAGCGCCTTCGCCATGACCGTGCACAAGGCCCAGGGCTCGGAGTTCGACGAGGTGTGGCTGGTGCTGCCGGGCAAGGACAGCCGCGTGCTCTCGCGCGAACTGGTCTACACCGGCCTGACCCGCGCCCGCGATGCGCTGCACCTGTGCGCCGACCCGGCGATCCTGGCCCTGGCGCTGTCGCGCCACGTCAGCCGCGTGTCCGGGCTGGCCTGGCGCCTGGGCGCCGGGGACTGAACGCGGCGCGCCCCAGGCGCGGCGGCGTGCCATCGCCCGGCGCGTCCTGATCCGGCCTGCACGCGCCACGTGCTGGCATGGGCGCGTGCCCGGGCGGCGGGCGTGCGAGGAGACGGCCATGAAGCCATACCGCGGCAACGACGGGGATTCGGGCGTGGACGCCTACGAATGCGGGCCCGGCTGGATCGAGGTGCGGTTCCGCCGCGGCGGCACCTACCGCTACGACGCGCGCCACCCCGGCAGCGAACACGTGCTGGAGATGCAGCGCCTGGCCGAGGCCGGCGACGGGCTCAACACCTATATCAACCAGTTCGTGCGCGACGACTTCGCGGCCCGCCAGTCGCTGGACCCCTGAGCGGCGGCCCCCCCATTGCGCGGCCCCCGGGACTGGAGGAACATCTGTGAACTACGTCACGGATATGCCCCGGCCGGGGCGACGCATAGCGATCAGGGGGAGATCGTCCATGGAACGCCTGTCCAAGCTGCTGTGCCTGCTGGGGATCCATCGCTACACCAAGCCGACGCATGACGGTGGCCTACGCTGCCGTTGCCGCCGGGTCCGCTACCAGCTGCGCTAGGACGCGCTGCCGCCGCTTCCGCGGCGCGGGCAAATTGAGACAAAGCCGATTCCGTGACGCAGCGGCGGACGCGATGCTCGTCCCATGCACGGCGGTCACCCGTCACGGTCCGGTGGGCCGGGCGGGAGCGTGGCCGGGCGTGCGCCAGGGGATCGCAGCCATGTTGCGCCTGATCTCGACGGTACTTTGCCTGCTGGGTTTCCATCGCTACGAGCTGCCGACCCGCGACGGCGGGATGCGCTGCCGTTGCCGGCGCGTGCGCTACCTGCTGCTTTGACGGCGGCACGCGCGTAGCGGGATCCAGCCCCGGGCGGGGAAGGCCATTGCCGGCGTCCGGCGCCGGCAGGGGGCCTTTGCACGCACGCCCATGCGCGCCAGTCACGCCGCGACCTCAGCGCAACAGCTCCGCCAGCGCCCAGGTGTCGAGGAAGGCGATCACGCGCACGATCCGGCCTTCGCGCAGCTGCATGTGCCAGGCATAGCGGTTGCGGTAGGTCCCGCCATTGCGGGTGGTGGCCTGGCCGGACCAGACCACCACCACCATGTCGTCCTGCGCCAGCACCTGTTCCACCGTCGGCACGATCGGCGTGGCCAGGCGCGCGCCGATCGGCGCCACCGCCTGTTCCAGGAACTGCGCGCGCGAGCGGTACACGCCGGAAACCGGGCTGGTGCCGGCCACGGTCCATTCCACGTCCTCGTGCAGCAGGTCGAACACGCTGCCGCGGCCGTCGCGCCAGGCGGCAAAGGCCTCGCGCACCCGCGCGGCATTGGCCGCCGCATCGGAGGCGGGGGGATCGGCCACCGGCGCGGCGGCGGCGGGCACGGCGGACGCCAGGGCAAGCGCGCAGCCGATGGCCAGGCGCCAGGGCAGGGAGCGGATGGGCATGGGGATCCTCCTGTGCATGCATGCTCAGGCCGGGTGCGCCACCGGGCGCACGACGATGTCGCTGGTGTCCACGTCCTCCGGCTGGGCGATGGCGTGGGCAATGGCGTTGGCGATCGCCTCGGGCCGGAGCGCGACCTTGCGGAACTCGGCCATGGCGCGGGCCGCGTCCGCATCGGTGATGGTCGCGGCCAGCTCCGACTCGACCACGCCCGGATAGACGCAGGTGACGCGGATGCGGTCGTTCTCCTGGCGCAGGCCCTCGGAGATCGCGCGCACCGCGAACTTGGTGCCGCAGTACCCCGCCGCGGTCGGCATCGCGTACAGCCCGCCGATCGAGGAAACGTTGATGACGTGGCCGCTGCCTTGCGCCTGCATCGTCGGCAGCACCGCGGCGATGCCGTACAGCACGCCGCGCACGTTGACGTCGAGCATGGCGTCCCACTCCTCGACCTTCAGCGCCGCCATCGGCGACAGCGGCATGATGCCGGCGTTGTTGACCAGTACGTCGATGCGGCCGAAGCGCTGCAGCGCGTGTTCGGCGAAGGCCTGCATGCTGGCGCGGTTGGCCACGTCCAGTTCGGGGGCGCTGGCGCTGCCGCCGGTGGCGGCGATCGCCTCGGCCAGCCGTTGCAGGCGGTCCAGGCGGCGCGCGCCCAGCACCACGCGCGCGCCACGCGCGGCGAGCACGCGCGCGGTGGCCTCGCCGATGCCGCTGCTGGCGCCGGTGACCAGCACCACCTTGCCGTGGATGTTGTCGTTCATGGCGGGAACTCCGGTTGGGGGTGTCAGTCCGCGCGGAAGGCGGAGGCGGCCGGCACCCGGCGCAGGACCATGCCGGCGTGGTACAGCACGCCGTCGATGAACTCGCCATCGGCGGAAAGGCCGGTGTCGTCCAGGTAGTCGATGTGGTTGCCGCGGATCGTGTAGCGGCCCTGGTAGGCGCTGCGGCGCAGGCCGCGGGCCTCGTCGTAGCGGCCGTCGGCGCGCAGTTCGTGGCGGATGTAGCCGTCGTCGCTGACCCACATCCCGACGTAGGGGTGGGGCACGGACGGGGCCGTGGAGGCGGACGCAGGGACGCGGTGGGAAGCGGGAGAGGGAGCAGGGGCCATGGGGATTCTCCGTCGGGGGGGTGGAACCACCCTAGGCCGGCGCCAGTGTCCACGGAATTCCCCCGGAACTGGACGTGGTGGTTAGATTGGCTAACCAATCCCCCAGGAGCCCGCCATGCAGCCGGACCTCAACCTGTTGCACCTGTTCCGGGCGGTGGCCGAGTCGCGCAATTTCCGCGCCGCCGCCGACCGCCTGGGGTGACCCGCTCGGCCGTCAGCCAGGGCGTGCGCCGGCTGGAGGATGCGCTGGGCGTGGCCCTGGTGCAGCGCTCCACCCGCAGCGTGCGCCTGACCGAGGCCGGCGAGCGCCTGCACGCCCAGGTGGCCGGGGCGTTGTCCACCCTGGCCACGGCGCTGGAGGAGGCCGGCGGCGACGCCAGTCCGCGCGGCGTGCTCAGGGTGGCGGTCGCCTCGATCGCCGAGCCGTTCCTGTCCGGCCCGCTGGTGGCCTCGTTCGTGCAGGCCTACCCGCACATCACCCTGGACGTGACCGTGACCGACGAGGAGTTCGACATCGTCGCCGCCGGCTTCGATGCCGGCGTACGCCTGGGCGAGGTGATCGAGCAGGACATGGTCGCCGTGCCACTGGGCGGGCCGCAGCGCGAGCTGGCGGTGGCTGCCCCGTCCTACCTGGCCGCGCACGGCGTGCCGGTGCATCCGCGCGAGCTGGTGCGGCACCGCTGCATCGGCTGGCGCGCGCGCCCGGAGCTGGCGCCGTACCGCTGGGAGTTCGTCGAGGACGGGCGCCCGTTCGACGTGCAGGTCGAGCCGCAGCTGACCACCAACGACCTGTCGCTGATGATCCGCGCCGCGCTGGCTGGCGCCGGCATCACCTTCGCCCCGGAGGCCTGCTTCCGCCCCTGGCTGGAGCGCGGCGAACTGGTGCCGCTGCTGCGGGACTACCTGCCGCCGTTCCCCGGTTTCTACCTGTACTTTCCCGCCCGCCGCCACACCCCGCCGCGGCTGCGCGCGCTGGTGGACCACGTGAAGGCCGCCGCGACGCGGCGCGACCCAACCTAAGGCACCCGCGTACGCCCGCCCCGGCCACTATGCTGGGCGATCGCATCCGTGCGACCCCCGAATGGAGACTGCCTTGAAGAAGACCCTGCTTAGCGCCGCGACCCTGGTCGCCCTCGGCCTGGCCGCCACGGCCGGCGCCCATGACGCCCATGCCTGCCTGGACGACGCATGCACCCTGCAGCTGTTGCAGCCGGCCGGCGACGCCGCCGGCGGTGGCGCGATCGAGACCCCGCGCTTCGGCAGCTGGGGCTTCGACGTGGCCGGCATGGACACCAGCGTGGCCCCGGGCAAGGACTTCTTCGCCTATGCCAGCGGCACCTGGGCCAAGAACACCCGGATCCCCGCCGACCAGTCCAGCTACGGCGCCTTCCGCGCCCTGCGCGACCTGTCCGAGGCGCGCGTGCACCAGCTGGTGGAGAGCTACAAGCTGGGCGACCCGGCCACCGGCGGCGACGCCGCCAAGATCGCCGCGGTCTACCACGGCTTCATGGACGAAGCGACGATCGAGAAGCTCGACGCCGCCCCGCTCAAGCCGCTGCTGGAGCGCGTGCGCAAGGCCGGCTCGCACCTGGAGATCGCGCGCCTGATGGCCGCGCGCGACACCTTCAACGCCACCCTGTTCGGGCTGTCGGTCAGCGACGACCAGCGCGACCCCGAGCACTACACCCTGTACATGAACCAGTCCGGCCTGGGCCTGGGCGACCGCGAGATGTACCTGCGCGACAACTTCGCCCCGCAGCGCGAGCGCTACCTGGCCTACATCGCCCAGCTGCTGGAGCTGGCCGGCTGGAAGGACCCGCAGGCCGCCGCGCAGTCGGTGCTGGCGTTCGAGACCAAGATCGCCGAGGCGCACTGGACCCGCGCCGAAAGCCGCGACCGCGACCGCACCTACAACCCGGTGCCGTTCGAGCGCTTCGACGCCTACGCCCCGGGCTTCCCCTGGGCCGAGTACTTCAAGGCCGCCGGCGTGGACCACGGCAGCGTGGCCGTGGTGCGCCAGGGCACCGCCATCCCGAAGATGGCCAAGGTCTTCGCCGACACCGACGTGGCCACCCTGCAGGCCTGGCAGGCGTTCCACGCCGTCGACGGCGCCGCGCCGCTGCTGTCCAGCCGCTTCGCCAACGCCCACTTCGAGTTTCGCGACAAGTTCCTCAACGGCCAGCTCGAGCAGCGCGAGCGCTGGAAGCGCGCCGTGTCCCTGGTCGAGGCCAGCCTCGGCGAGGCCGTGGGCCGCGACTACGTGGAGCTGTACTTCACCCCGGACGCCAAGGCCAAGATGGACGCCCTGGTGGCCAACGTGAAGGCGGCCATGGCCGCGCGCCTGGACCAGCTGGAGTGGATGAGCCCGGCCACCAAGGCCGAGGCCCACGCCAAGCTCAAGGGCTTCGGCCTGAAGATCGGCCACCCGCCGAAGTGGCGCGACTACAGCGGCCTGCGCATCGCCAATGGCGACGTGGTCGGCAACGCGCTGCGCGCGCGCCAGTTCGAGTGGGACTACCGCCGCGCCCGCCTCGGCAAGACCGTGGACAAGGACGAGTGGGGCATGACCCCGCAGACCGTCAACGCCTACTACAACTCGGTCAAGAACGAGATCGTGTTCCCGGCCGCGATCCTGCAGCCGCCGTTCTTCGACCCGGACGCCGACCCGGCGGTGAACTACGGCGGCATCGGCGGCGTGATCGGCCACGAGATCATCCACGGCTTCGACGACCAGGGCCGCAAGTCCGACGGTGCCGGCGTGCTGCGCGACTGGTGGACCGCCGAGGACGCGGCCAAGTTCGAGGCCCAGGCCGCCAAGCTGGCCGCCCAGTACGAGGCCTACGAGTTCCCGCAGCTGCCGGGCCTGCACATCAACGGCCGCACCTCGATGGGCGAGAACATCGGCGACCTCGGCGGCCTGACCATCGCCCTGGAGGCCTACCGCCGCTCCCTCGGCGGCAAGCCGGCGCCGGTGATCGACGGCTTCACCGGCGAACAGCGCTTCTTCCTCGGCTGGGCCCAGGTCTGGCGCACCCTGTGGCGCGACGACGCCCTGCGCCAGCAGCTGGTCAACGGCACCCACTCCCCGGGCCACATCCGCGCCTTCGCCCCGCTGCGCAACATCGACGCCTGGTACGACGCCTTCGGCGTCAAGCAAGGCGACCCGCTGTACATCAAGCCGGAAGACCGCGTGCGGATCTGGTAAGCCAGGCCAGGCGCTGTAACCCCAAGGACGGGGCCGCTTCGGCGGCCCCGTCCTCGTTCCGGCCCTGGGCGGACCCGCGGCGCGTGGGTCAGGCGGCCAGCTGGCGGCCCACGTTCTCGATCACAACGCGCACCTGCTCCACCATCGGTCCATTGCCATGGTGGGAGAGCTCCAGCTTGCGCAGCGCCCGGGTCATGGCCACGTACAGCAGGCGGACCTGCTGCTGCCGGCGTTCGCCGTCACTCTCTGGCGAAGCAAGCTCGCAGATCCCGGGAATGAACACCGTGTCGAACTCCAGGCCCTTGCTGGAGTGCATGGTCATGACCTTGATCGCCGGGTCGCCGCTGAACAGGTTGCGCCGGCGCTCGCCACTGGCAACCAGCACCGGCAGGCCGCGCTTGCGCAGTTGCCCGGCGACCAGTTCCGCCAGCCGGTTCGAATGGCACAGCACGGCGAAGTCGTCCGGGCTCGCGCCCTGCTCCAGGGCGTCGCCGATGCGCGCGGCGATCAAGTCCGCCTCGTTCCAGATGTTCCGCCCCCGCCAGAGCTCCGGCATCGGGCCGCGCCTGCCGGCGCTCTCGGGCGGGATCACCGGCACATGGTCGTCGTCGGTTTCCTGGGGGGCGAGCACTTCCTCGGCGAAGGCCTTGGCAACCGACAGCACCTCCAGGGTGTTGCGGTAGTTCAGGCGCAGGATCGTGGTCCGCCCGCGCGCCTGGATGCCCACGCTGGCGAAGCTGAACTTGCGCCGCCCGCCGTTGCCGTAAAGCGTCTGTGCGTCGTCGTAGAGCAGCAGCAGTGAGTTGGTCTCCGGGTCGACCATCTGCACCACCAGCTGCAGCCACTCCGGCGCGAAGTCGTGGCCCTCGTCAATCAGCACCGCGCCGTACTGCGCGCGTGGGATGGCCTTGGCCTGCACCGCCGCGATGACGGCTTCCACCAGCAAGGCGGCATAGCGGTCGGCGTTGTCCTGGTACGGAGGCGGGCGCACGCCATAGGTCTGCAGCTGCTCCTTGCACCAGCCGTGGAAATGCCGCACCGCCACGCGGTCGTGCACGGCGTGCGCGACCATCAGCTGCTCCAGGCGGCTGGCCAGGGTCTTGTTGAAGCACAGCACCAGCACCGGCTTGTGCAGCCGCCGCGCCAGCTCGACGCAGCGGTAGCCGAGGATCATGGTCTTGCCGGAGCCGGCCACGCCATGGATCACGCGGTGCCCGTCCCCGAGCGAGCGCGCCAGCTGTTCCTGCTGCAGGTCCATGATCCGGATGATGTCGGGGATCTCCACCGGCACCTCCTGCGGCTCGGCTGCCAGTGGCGGCAGCAGTTCGCCCTGCTGCTGGATGCGCAGCTGCGGGAACAGGTGCCAGCGCACGCGGTCGATCTGCGGCAGGGTCAGCTGGCAGGGGAACGGCATCATGAACATGTCCCACAGCCGCTTCTGGAACTCTTCCGGATCGACGCCCTCGGTCATCTCGTCCCGGCAGATCACGCTGGCCGCGCCGATGAAGGCATCCAGTTCCATCTGTTCGAACTGGTGGCGGGTGATGCCGGTCAGCACCACGCCGAATCCCCACGGCATGACCAGCTTGCCTTCGCGGCGATGGCCGGCCGGATGCAGCAATGCCGGGTCTGATTGCAGCAGGCGCTGGATCTCCATGGCGTAGTCGCGCGCCTGGCGCAGCGGATTGGGCTCGACCACGCGGCCGCGCTCGGTGTTGAGAACCACCCGGTCGCGGTCGACCTCGGCCAGGGACTCCTGCTTCCAGTCCTTGACCTCCAGCACCAGGATGCCGCGGTGCGGGTGGAGCACGACGAAGTCCGGATGCCTGTACCTAGGCCCGATCGGAACGTCGTACCAGCACAGGTAGTCTTCCTCGAGCTTGTCTTCCAGGCGCAGCGAGAAGCGCCGCTCGCCGGGCGTCATGCGCCCCGCGCAGGTCCCCCTGTTCGGAATCAGCGTAGCCAAGGCATCGGCCTCCCCTGGGACAGTTCCATGGCTGCGGATGAATATAGCGCTTGGCGGAAGCCTTCCCGGGGCAGGGACCCGGGACCGCCGCGGGACGGGATTTCTTTACGATTCCGTTTACGATCCGGAGCGGGGTTTTCCGGAAAAAGTCCAGCAATATCAAATGCTTGGCAAAACGCGGGCTGGGGGTTTCTTTACGATTCGCCGCGGGCAGGGTGAAAGTCAACCGCTGCGGGACGCCCGTGGTCCCGCCGGGAGCCCCTGAGCCGACGGTTCGCGCCCATCCCGCCTCAGCCCTGCTTGCCGTCCTCCGGGGCGGGGAACTCGAGGCTGACCGGCACCGCCAGCAGGTACTTGCTGCGGTACTGGCCGTTGAAGTTGTCCTCTTCCTTGACCACCACGCGGCTGGCCTTGTCGATCCAGAAGCGCTGGAAGGCGCCCCCGCCGGGGTTGCCGCTTTCGGTTTCCACCAGCCAGCAGTCGTAGCGGCGGCCGTCGGCACCGGCCAGGGTGCGCTCGCCGAGCACGGTGTAGTCCACGTCCAGCGGCGCGGGCATGCCCACGTCGAACAGGCGGATGCGCAGGGTGCCGCCCTTCTCGTAGGGCAGCAGCGGCAGCAGGGTCAGGTCGCTGTGCCAGTTCATCCACCAGCCGTCCTGCATGGCCTGGAAGCCGGCCTCCAGGCACTGGCGCGCGGCCTCCGGCCATTCGCCCTCGGCGCGGCCCTCGCCCCGGGCGGGGACCACGTGGGAGGACATGCGCTGGCCGGAACGCATCCAGGTGGCGTCCTGGGAGAGGGTGGCGATGTCGGACGCGGCGTGCACGGTGCGCGCGGTGTGCACCGTGCCGTCGGGGTCCTCCCAGGCGTGGGTGATGACCCAGGCGGGCGTGCCGTCCACGGTCTGCCGCGAGACCGAGAAGCTGGCCAGCACCGGGCGCTTGATGCCGCTGCCGGGTCCGGCGTGCATGTACACCAGGTAGCTCAGCTGCGCCGGGCGCAGGTGCTCCAGGTGCAGGTCGGAAGGCGTGACCCGGTACGGTTCGGCGGCGGAGGCGGGGAGGGCGGCGGCAGACAGGGCCAGGGCGAGGAACAGCAGCGGTCGCGTTACGGAGGCGCGCATACGGGAACGATCGGCTTTCCAGGGTGGGCGCATCCTGGCGCCGCCCGCCGCCGGAATGGAGCGCCGGAGGGCGGTATGACCACCGTCACGGGGGCGGGCCCGCGGCTCCTGTCGCTACGGCGTGGCCGCGGCCAGGGTGGCGCGACCGCGGCGTAGACCGGGTAAGGCCGCATCCGGGGATCCGGCCACGCATCTGCCCGATCCGGTCCGGCGTTGGATCCGCGGCGCGTGGCAGCGCGCCACGCCTCGCCAGTGCCTTGCCCGGCTACGGAATTGCCATGGGGAGGGGCGGCATCAGGCAGAATGGCCGCCTCCCCCGCATGATCCGGATGGCCATGGACGTTGAAGCTGTAATGCGCACCGCGCTGGTCGAAGCCGGCTACGGCCCCGATGCGGTGGGCTCGGCGCTGCCGCGGATCATGCGCATCCTGCAGGCCGAGGACGTGCGCCTGGAGGTCGGCCGCCCGCTGTCGCGCAAGGAGCGCGAGTACGTGCGCCTGCAGCTGGAGATCGGGCTGAGCGTTCCGGAGATCGTTGCCGCCCTCAAGCGCTGAGGGCGCGGGCGTTCCCGCGGTGATGCCACGACATGCGTGGCCCGGACAAGGCCGAAGGCCGCATCCGGGTTGGGTGCCGGGAACGCGCCATCGGCAATGCGCCGGCTTCCTGGCCCCCTCCCGAGCGCCCGTTGGGAGGAACCGGAGCAGCAAAGAAGAAGGCCCGCTTGCGCGGGCCTTCCTGTCGCTGCAGCGCGCGGCTTACTTGAGGCCGCGGAACTCCAGCAGCGGCTCGACGCTGGGATCCTTGCCGCGGAACTCGCGGTAGGCGCTGGCCAGGTCGCGCGAGTGGCCGATGGAGAGGATCTTCTCGCGGAAGACCTTGCCGTTCTCGCGGGTCAGGCCGCCGTTCTCCTCGAACCACTTGAAGGCATCGTGGTCCAGCACCTCGGCGCCGAAGTAGGCGTAGTAGCCGGCCGCATAGCCGCCGCCCCAGACATGGGCGAAGTAGTTGCTGCGGTAGCGCGGCGGCACCGCGGCCAGGTCCACCTTGTACCTGGCCAGGGCCTGCTTCTCGAACGCGTCCACGTCCTCCACCCTGGCGTCGGCCGGCAGCAGGTGCCAGGCCAGGTCCAGCAGCGAGGCGGCCAGGTACTCGGTGGTGGCGTAGCCCTGGTTGAAGGTGCGCGCGCGCACGATCTTCTCCACCAGCTCCTTCGGCATCGGCTCGCCGGTCTGGTAGTGGCGGGCGTAGTTGGCGAACACCTGCGGGTAGAGCGCCCAGTGCTCGTTGAACTGCGAGGGGAACTCGACGAAGTCGCGCGGCACGTTGGTGCCGGACAGGCTCGGGTAGGTGGTCCTGGAGAACAGGCCGTGCAGGGCGTGGCCGAACTCGTGGAACAGGGTGGTGACGTCGTCGAAGCTCAGCAGCGCCGGCTGGCCGGGCGCGGGCTTGGTGAAGTTCTCGACGTTGTAGATCACCGGGATCGTGCCGGCCAGGCCGTCCTGCTCGACGAAGTTGCCCATCCAGGCGCCACCGCGCTTGCTCGGGCGCTTGAACGGATCGAGGTAGAAGACCGCCAGCTGGGTGCCGTCGGCGTCGAACACGTCGAACACGCGCACGTCCGGGTGGTAGACCGGCAGGTCGGTGCGCTCCTTCAGGGTGATGCCGTACAGCTCTTGGGCGGCGTAGAACACGCCGTCCCTGAGCACGCGGTCCAGCTCGAAGTAGGGGCGCACCTGGGCCTCGTCCAGGTCGTACTCGGCCTGGCGCACCTGCTCGGCGTAGAAGTCCCAGTCCGCGGCGCCGGCGCTGAAGCCGCCACCCTGGCGCTCGACCACCGCCTGGATCCTGGCCAGCTCGGCGCGCGCGCGCGCAGTGGCGGCCGGCACGGTGTCGTTGAGCAGCTTCAGCGCCGCTTCCGGGGTGCCGGCCATCTGGTCGGCGATGGCGTAGGCGGCGTAGTTGTCGAAGCCCAGCAGCTGCGCCTTGCGTGCGCGCAGCTTGGCCAGGCGCAGGATGGTGGCGCGGGTGTCGTTGTCGTCGCCCCGGGCGGCGCGGTTCATCGACGCGGCCAGGATCTCCTCGCGCAGGGCGCGGTCCTTCAGCTTGCCCAGCACCGGCTGCTGGGTGGTGTTCTGCAGCTCCAGCAGCCAGCCCTCCTTGCCGGCGGCCTTGGCCGCCTCGGCGGCGGCGGCGAGGGTGCCCTCGTCCAGGCCTTCCAGGCGCGCCTTGTCGGTCACCAGCACGGCGCCGGCATTGGTGGCGGCCAGCAGCTTGGCGCCAAACGCGGTGGTCAGCGAGGACTCCTCGGCGTTGAGCTTGCGCAGCTCGGCCTTGTCCGCGTCCGAGAGCAGGGCGCCGGCGCGCACGAAGGCGTCGTAACGGTGCTCGACCAGGGTCTTCTGCTCGGCGTCCAGGCCCAGCGAGTCGCGCTGGTCGTAGACGGCCTTGACCCGGGCGAACAGCGCCGGGTCGAGGTGGATGGCATCGCTGTGCTCGGCCAGCTTCGGCGCCAGGACTTCCTCGGCCGCCTGCAGGGTCGGGTTGGTGTGCGCCGAGGTCATGGCCTCGAACACCAGCATCGCGCGCGAGAGCAGGGCGCCGGCGCGCTCCATCGCCTCGATGGTGTTGGCGAAGCTCGGCGGCTCCGGGTTGTCGGCGATGGCGCGGATCTCGGCCAGGTGCTGGCGCATGCCCTCCTCGATCGCCGGCTGGTAGTCGGTGTCGCGGATGCGGTCGAACGGCGGCGCCTGGAAGGGCAGCGGACTGGGCGCCAGCAGGGCGTTGTCGCCCTGGGCGGCGCCGGCGGGGGTGGCACTGGAATCGGGCATGGCGTTTTCGTTGGCGGTACGTTCGCCGCAGGCGGACAGGGCCAGGGCGATCGCCGAGGAAAGTAGCAGCTTGCGCAGCATGTAGGGCTCCGGAGGGGCCGGTCAGGATCGCCGGCCATTGGTCCCAGCATGCGCCCGGGGCCCGGGGCAGGGCAGTGCCGGAGGTCCCGGGGGCGGGGCAGTCCCGGCAAAGCAGGGCCGCCCGGCGCAGCTGCCGGTGTGGCTGGGCGGCGCCAATGCGCGCTACCCGGGGAAGGCCCTGGGCAGCGCGGATGGAGGCGGCGACCGATCCGCAGGCGCTGGCGCGGCGCCAGCGGCAGAGGCGGCCGCCGCACGGCGCCTGCGGGGGGCAGGCGGCGGCGGGCGCAAGGCGCTCAGCCCGCCAGCAGGCGGTTGATCCGCTGCACGAAGGCGGCCGGATCGGCCAGCGGCGCGCCGGCGGTCAGCTGCGCCTGCTCCAGCAGCAGGGTCGCCAGGTCGGCGGCCTGGGTGTCGTCCCCGGTGGCCGCGATCCGTTGCAGCAGGGCGTGGCGCGGATTGACCTCCAGGGTCGGCAGGCTTTCCGGCACGGCCTGGCCGGCCTCGCGCAGCAGTCGTGCCAGGTGCGGTGCCATCTCGTACTCGGCCAGGGCCAGGCAGGCCGGCGAATCGGTCAGGCGCGCGGACACGCGTACCTCCTGCACCTTGCCCTCCAGCAGCTTCTTCAGCCGCTCCAGCAGCGGCGCGGCGGCCTGGGCAGCCTCCTCCTGCTGCTTCTTCTCGGCCTCGTCCAGCGGCAGCTCGCCCTTGGCCACGTGGCGCAGCGGCTTGCCGGCGTACTCGTGCAGGTGGCCGACCATCCACTCGTCGATCCGGTCGGACATCAGCAGCACTTCGATGCCCTTGCCGCGGAACGCCTCCAGCTGCGGGCTGCCGGCGGCGGCGGCGTGGCTCTCGGCGGTGACGTACCAGATCGCGTCCTGGCCCGGCTGCATGCGCTCGATGTAGTCGTCCAGCGACACCGTCTGCGCCGCGCCCTCGCCACGGGTGGAGGCGAAGCGCAGCAGCCTGGCGATCCGCTCGCGGTTGGACGGATCCTCGACGATGCCCTCCTTGAGCGTGTTGCCGAAGGCCTTGAGGAAGGCGGCGAACTTCTCCGGCTCCTCGCGCGAGAGCCTGTCGATGAGGTCCAGCACGCGCTTCACGCACGCCCCGCGGATCCGCTCCAGCTGGCGGTTCTGCTGCAGGATCTCGCGGCTGACGTTGAGCGGCAGGTCGTCGGCATCGACCACGCCGCGCACGAAGCGCAGGTAGTTGGGCAGCAGCTCCTCGGCCGCGTCCATCACGAACACGCGCCTGATGTACAGCTTCAGGCCCTTGCGCTCGTCGCGCCCGCCCATCAGCAGGTCGAACGGCGGCTGCGAGGGCAGGTAGAGCAGGGTGGTGAAGCTCTGGCTGCCTTCCACGCGGTTGTGGGTCCAGGCCGCCGGATCGTTGAAGTCATGGCCCAGCGACTTGTAGAAGCCGCGGTAGTCCTCGTCGCTGATCTCGTTCTTCGGCCGGGTCCACAGCGCCGAGGCGTCGTTGACCGTCTCCCACTCCGGCGCGTCCTTCTTTTCGTCCTTGCCGGTCTCCTTCGGCATCCGGATCGGGAAGGCGATGTGGTCGGAGTACTTGCGCACCAGCGCGCGCAGCTTCCAGCCATCGAGGAACTCGTCCTCGCCCTCCTTCAGGTGCAGCACGATGGTGGTGCCGGTGTGCTCCAGCATGGCCGGCTCCAGGGTGTACTCGCCGCGGCCGTCGCTTTCCCACTTCACGCCGGCCTCGGCCGGGGTGCCGGCGCGGCGGGTGAGCACGGTGACCCGGTCGGCGACCACGAAGGCCGAGTAGAAGCCCACGCCGAACTGGCCGATCAGGCGCGCGTCGGCCTTCTGGTTCTCGCCCAGCGCCTCGAGGAAGCGGCGGGTGCCGGAGCTGGCGATCGAGCCGATGTTGGCGATCACCTCGCCGCGGTCCATGCCGATGCCGGTGTCGCGGATGGTCACGGTGCGGGCATCGCGGTCGTGGCTGATCTCGATCCGCAGCTCGCCCTCGCCGGCCAGCAGCTCCGGCTTGCCGATGGCCTCGAAGCGCAGCTTGTCGCAGGCGTCGGAGGCGTTGGACACCAGCTCGCGCAAGAAGATCTCCTTGTGCGAGTACAGCGAGTGGGTCACCAGGTGCAGCACCTGGGACACCTCGGCCTCGAACCGGCGGGTCTCGGAAGCGGGGGCGGACGTTTCGGTGGTCTCGGTGGTCATCGGAAGGTCCCCTGGGACACGGATTGCAGGGGTCCGATGTGTTGGCGCGGCGGCCGTTTTCAAGGTGGCCGGCGCAGGGGCGGGCGGGCGCTGCAAGCGCCGTCCCGGCGGTGGCTAGTCCAGCCGCTTGCGGAACCGCAGGATCGCGGCGGTCATCATCACCGTGGTGAAGGCCGCCAGCGCCGCCACCGAGGGCCACAGCTCCCACAGGCTGGCGCCACGCAGCATCACCCCGCGCACCAGGCGCAGGAAGTGGGTCATCGGCAGCACCTCGGCCACCCACTGCGCCAGCTTGGGCATGCCCGCGAACGGGAACATGAAGCCGGACATCAGGATCGAGGGCAGGAACACGAAGATCGTCATCTGCATGGCCTGGAACTGCGACTGCGCCCGGGTCGAGATCAGCAGGCCCAGCGCCAGGTTGGCCACGATCAGCAGCAGCGCGGCGATGTACACGTCCAGCAGGCTGCCCAGGAGCGGCACGTCGAACATCCAGATGCCCAGGGCCAGGATCAGCGTGGTCTGGACCAGGCCGATCACCGCGTAGGGCAGGACCTTGGCCACCATCAGCTCGCTGCGGTCCAGCGGGGTGGCGATCAGTAGTTCCATGTTGCCGTGCTCGCGCTCGCGCACGATGGCCATGGCGGTGAACATCACCATGGTCATGGTCAGGATGATGCCGATCAGGCCCGGCACGATGCTCACCGCGCTGCGCCGCTGCGGGTTGTAGAAGCTCACCACCTCGATCTGCGGCGTGGCCCGCGCCGGGCGCCCGCCGGAGGCGCGTTCCAGCGGCGTCTGCGCGATCTGGTTGGCCGCCGCCTGCACCACCGTGTCGGTGCCGTCGACCATCACCTGCAGCGCCGGGCGGCCGTCGGCCAGGCGCCGGTCGAAATCCGGGGGCACTGCGATGCCCACGCTGACCTCGCCCCGGCGCAGCATGTCCACCAGTTCCTGCGGGGTATCGGCCACGGCCGTGGTGCGGATGACGCCGGTGGCGTTGATGTCCATCACCGCCGCGCGCGAGGTCGCGGTCATGGCCTGGTCGGCCACCGCCGCCGACAGGTTGCGCGGGTTGAAGTTGATCGCGTAGCCGAACAGCAGCAGGTCGATCACCGGGATCACCACGATCAGCGCCATGCTGATGCGGTCGCGGCGGATCTGGCGCAGCTCCTTGAGCACCACGGCCCATACCCGGCGCAGGTTCATGCCGCGTCCTCCATGCCGGCGCGGCCGCGGGTGGCGGCGACGAACACGTCCTCCAGGTTCGGATCGGAGACGCCCACCTCGCCGGCCACGCCCGCGCGTCGCAGCGCATCGCGCACCGCATCCTCGACCTGGCCCGCATCGGCGGTGGCCAGCACCCGCAGGCTGTTGCCGATCTGCGCCACGCTGATCACCTGCGGCAGGCCGACCAGCACCTCGTGCGCGCGCCGCGGCTGCGGCGCCAGCACTTCCACCGTGCGTCCGGACAGCTGGCCGGCCAGTTCGCCGGGGCTGCCGTCGGCCACCAGCCGGCCGCGGTCGAGGATGGCGATGCGATGGCAGCGCTCGGCCTCGTCCATGTAATGGGTGGACACCAGCAGGGTGGTGCCCGCATCGGCCAGCGCGAACAGCGCTTCCCAGAAATCACGCCGCGATTCGGGATCCACCGCGCTGGTGGGTTCGTCCAGGAACAGCAGCTCCGGCCCGTGGATCACCGCCCCGGCCAGGGCCAGGCGCTGCTTCTGGCCACCGCTGAGGGTGCCGGCCAGCTGCTTCTGGCGGTCGCCGAAGCGGTAGCGCTCGACCAGTTCGTCCACCCGCTGGCGGCTGTGCTGGCGCGGCAGGCCGTACACCGCGGCCAGGAACTCCAGGTTCTCGCGCACCGACAGGTCCTCGAACAGCGAGAACCTCTGGGTCATGTAGCCGATGCGCAGGCGCAGCGCGTCGGCTTCTTCCGGGATGCGCAGGCCCAGCACCTCGATCTGGCCCTCGCTGGGCGTCAGCAGCCCGCACAGCATGCGGATGGTGGTGGACTTGCCCGAGCCGTTGGGCCCCAGGAAGCCGTACACATGCGCGCGCGGCACGGTCAGGTCCACGCCGTCGACCGCGCGCAGCGGGCCGAAGCACTTGCTCAGGCCGCGTGCGCGGATCGCGATCCCCTCCTCGGGCGCTTCAGCGTGCATCGCCGAATTCCACCCGCAGCGGCAGACCTGCCGGCAGCTCGCCTACGCCTTCGCCTTCCAGTTCCACCTCGGCCAGGTAGCTCAGGCGCGCGGCGTCCTTGCCGGTCAGCGCGTAGTACGGAGTGAACGCCGGTTCGCTGCGGACCATGCGCACCCGGCCCGGGTAGCTGCGTTGGCCATCGGCGCCCACGTGCACGCGCACCGCTTGGCCCGCCTGCACCCGCGGCCGCAGCGGTTCGGGCACGTAGATGCGCGCGTAGGGACGCTCGCCGACCAGCAGCACCGCCAGCGGCGCGCCGACCGGGGCCTCGTCCCCGGCGCGGTAGGGCAGGCTGTCCACCCGTCCGGCGCGCGGGGCAACCACGTCCAGGCGGCCGGTGGTCTCGGCCTGGCCGCGCAGCTGGGCCTCGGCGGCGGCCAGCGCGGCCTCGGCCTGGGCGACCTGCTCCGGGCGCACGCCGTTCTCCAGCTCCTGCAGCGCCGCGCGTGCGGCGGCGACCTGCGCCTCGGCATTGCCGGCGGCCGCGCGGGCGCGGTCGACCTCGGCGGCCGAAACCAGCTGGCGCGCGCCCAGCGGCTGCACGCGTTCGAAGTAGGCGCGCGCGTCGCGCGCCTGGGCCTGGGCGGCGGAAAGGTTGGCGCGGGCCTGGGCGATGTCCTCGCGGCGCGCGCCATTGCGCAGTTCCTCCAGCAGCTGGCGCTGGCGCGCGACCTCGGCCTCGGCCGCGGCCAGCTGTGCGTCGCCGCGGGTGTGTTCCAGCACCAGCAGGCGCTGGCCGGCCCCGACCCGCTCGCCCTCGCGCACCTCGATGCTGGCGATGCGCTCGGCGGCCGGGGCGGGCAGGGTGATGCGGTCGTACTCCAGCGTGCCCAGCGCCTGGTCGGTGGCGGGCCTGCAGGCGCCCAGCACGAGGACGGAAACGGCCAGCACCGCGGTGCGCGCCAGGGCCGGCCACGGGAAGCGGATCATGCGGGCAGCTCCAGGCCGCGCTCGAGCAGGGCCAGCGCGTGGTTGCGGATGGCGTCGATGCCCAGGTCCTCGGCGGCGAACAACTGCCGCCAGATCGGCGCGCCGGAGGCGGGGAACAGGGTCAGGCCGACCAGCGAGACCATCAGCAGGCGCGGGTCCAGCGCGGGATTGAGCCGGCCGGCGGCCTGCTCGGCGGCAAAGCGCGCGGCCATCACCGCTGCCAGCTGCGGCGCCAGGCGTGACACCAGCAGGTCGCGCAGCTCGCCGCCCTCGCTGACCACCTCGCGGATCCACAGCGGCGGCAGCCATTCGTGGCGCCGCACCTGCGCGCAGATCACGTCGACGAAGGCGACCACCACCTCGCGCAACGGGGCCTCGGGCATGCCCAGCAGGGTGTCGCGCACCTGCTGGAACACCGGCATCAGGCGCTCGCCGATCACCGCCTCGCGCAGGCCGGCGGCGTCGCTGAAGTAGTAGTGCACCAGCGCCGGCGTGACCGCGGCCTCGGCGGCGATGTCGCGCAGCCGGGTGGCGGCGATGCCGTGGCGCACGTAGCAGGCCAGGGCGGCATCGAGCAGGCGCTGGCGCT
>NZ_ALIP01000095.1:0-10595 GCF_000283075.1 Pseudoxanthomonas sp. GW2 | reverse complement strand
ACGCGGGCGGGCGCCATGCCCGGGGGGGGCATGCCGCGAACGGAAACGGCGCAGCCGGTGGTGCGGCCCGGGAAGGCGGGCCGACCTGGCGGCACCTGGCCGCAGCCGTTCGCGGCGGGGGACGCTGTCCCGCGACCTGTTTCCCTAACGGCCGCGGCAGCGCGGCGGTTGAGGGGCTGCACCGGCCCAGTTGCGCGATCAGTGACCGCTGCCGCGGTTTGCCGCCGGGGCCGCCGCGCGTGCCCGGCGCGACCGGTTCCCACAGCGGCGATGTTGCATGGCAACATCAGGCGCATCCCCCGCCGCCCCGTCCCGATGCCGCGCGTCCTCCTGGTCAACGACACGGACAAGCCGATCGCCGAGCTGCGGCAGGCGCTGGCCGATGCCGGCTGCGAGGTGCTGTCGCACGTCTCCACCGCGGGCCTGCTGCGCGCGGTGCAGGAGCAGCAGCCGGACGTGGTGATCCTGGACGTCGAATCGCCCTCGCGCGACACCCTCGAACAGCTGGCCATCGTCGACCGGCATGCGCCGCGCCCGGTGGTGATGTTCTCGGCCGACGGCGACGAACGCCTGATCCGCGAAGCGCTGGGTGCCGGCGTGGCCGCCTACGTGGTCGACGGGCTGGCGCCCGGGCGGCTGGCCTCGATCCTGCGCGTGGCCATGGCCCGCTTCGAGCAGCAGGCGCACCAGCGCCAGCGCGTGGATGAGCTGGAGCAGCGCCTGCAGGACCGCAAGGACATCGAACGCGCCAAGGGCCTGCTGATGGACCGCCGCGGCATGGCCGAGGCCGAGGCCTACGCCGCGCTGCGCCAGCAGGCGATGAAACAGGGCCTCAAGCTCGCGGACGTGGCGCGCCGCATCCTGGCCATGGCCGACCTGCTGGGCTGACCGCATGACCGATACCCGCGCCACCACCGCCTTCCTCCGCCCGCTGGACGTGGGCTTCATGCCGCTGCTGGACGCCGCGCCCCTGCTGGCCGCCTCGCACCTGGGCCTGGACCGGCGCCATGGCCTGCAGCTGCGCCTGCACCGACAGCCGTCGTGGGCCACGCTGCGCGACCGCCTGCTCACCGGCGCGCTGGACGCGGCGCAGGCGATGTCGGCGATGGTGCTGGGCGTGCAGGCCGGGATCGGCGGGCCGCAGGCGGACCTGGCCATCCTGCTGGGGCTCAACCACAACGGCCAGGCGATCGTGCTGGGGCCGGCACTGGCCGCCGGCCTGACCGGGGGCCGCCCGCTGCCGGAGTTGCTGCGCGCGCTGCCGCGGCGGCCGGTGTTCGCGCAGACCTTTCCCACCGGCACCCACGCGCTGTGGCTCTACTACTGGCTTGCGGCGCAGGGCGCGGATCCGTTGCGCGACATCGAGGTGGTGACCCTGCCGCCGTCGCGCATGCCGCAGGCGCTGGCGGAAGGTGAACTGGATGGATTCTGCGCCGGCGAGCCCTGGGGCGCGGAGGCCGAGAACCTGGGCGCGGGCCGGCGCGTGGTGGCCAGCGGGCGGCTGTGGCCCGGGCACCCGGAAAAGGTGCTGGCCACCCGCCGCAGCTTCGCCGCGCTGGAACCGGAGCTGGCGGTCGCGCTCACCGCCGCGGTGCTGGAAGCCTGCCGCTGGCTGGACGCCGATCCGGACCACCGCCGCCAGGCCGCGCAGTGGCTGTCGGCCGACGATGCGATCGGCGTGCCGGCGCAGCGCCTGCTCGCCGGCCTGCTGCCGGCGGGCGAGCCCGGCCAGGTCCTGCAGTTCCACGCCGATGGCCAGGCGAACTTCCCGTGGATCTCCGATGGCCGCTGGATCCTGGGCCAGTTCCGCCGCTGGGGCTGGCTGCCGCCGGCGGATGGCGACGAGGCATGGTTGGTGGATGTGTTCCGCACCGGCAGCTACCGCGAGGCCGCGGCGCTGCTGGGCGTGCCGGTGCCGGATGGGGATTCGCGCCCGGGCGCACCCGCGCCGCCCTGAGCGCGACGTGCACGCGCACGGTGCGCGATGGCACCGCGGAGGTGCATGACGCCGGTCGTGGCGCGCGTCCGGGCACGCCGCCCCGGCGTCCCTGGATTCCGGCGGAACGCAGGCGGCACAAGGCTTCCGGTGGTCCGTGCTGCATCGCAGCGGACGTTGGCACGCTGATTGCGTAGTCCATGGTGCGGGTGCAACGAGGTGCCCGCACCAAAACCTGCAAGTCCGGCCAACGGCGGCCGGCACGAAGACAACGGCGTCTTCCGGCCACCCGGCCGGGAGGCGCTTTTTTGTTTCCAGCTCCGCGGTGCCCCCACCGCTGCCAGGAGAGACCCGGATGGACCGTTCGTTCTGGAAAGCCGGACACACGCCGACCCTGCTGTCGGCCTTCCTCTACTTCGACCTCAGCTTCATGGTCTGGTACCTGCTGGGCCCGATGCAGGTGCAGATCGCGCAGGCGCTGCAACTGGACACCCAGCAGCGCGCGCTGATGGTGGCCGTGCCGATCCTGTGCGGTGCCGTGCTGCGCCTGTTCCTCGGCCTGCTGGCCGACCGCATCGGCGCCAAGACCACCGGCGTGCTGGCGCAGATCGTGGTGATCGCCGCGCTGGCCGTGGCCTGGCGGCTGGGCGTGCACAGCTTCGGCCAGGTGCTGCTGCTGGGCGTGATGCTGGGCGTGGCCGGCGCCTCGTTCGCGGTGGCGCTGCCGCTGGCCTCGCGCTGGTATCCGCCGCAGCACCAGGGCACGGCGATGGGCATCGCCGGCGCCGGCAACTCCGGCACCGTGTTCGCCGCGCTGCTGGCGCCTGCGCTGGCAGTGGCCTACGGCTTCCAGAACGTGTTCGGCCTGGCCTGCATCCCGCTGCTGCTGGTGCTGGCGGTGTTCTGGACCTGTGCGCGCGAGGCGCCGGTGGTGGTGGCACGCAAGGGACTGGGCGACTACGCACGGGTGCTGGTCGGCAACCGCGACTCGTGGTGGTTCATATTCTTCTACGCGATCACCTTCGGCGGCTTCTCCGGCTTCGCCAGCGCGCTGCCGGGCTATTTCCACGACCAGTTCGCGTTCGAACCGAAGGTCGCCGGCTGGGCCACCGCCGCCTGCGTGCTGGCCGGCTCGGTGATGCGGCCGCTCGGCGGCGTGATCGCCGACCGCATCGGCGGCACCCGTTCGCTGCAGGCGGTGTACGCCGCGGTGACGGTGCTGGTGGCCGCCGCGGCCTTGCAGGTGGGCGGCCCGGTGGTGACCGTGGCCCTGTTCGTGCTGACCCTGCTGTGCCTGGGCGCTGGCAACGGCGCGGTGTTCCAGCTGGTGCCGCAGCGCTTCGGCGCCGAGATCGGATTGATGACCGGACTGATCGGCATGGCCGGCGGCGTCGGCGGCTTCCTGCTGGCGGCCGGGCTGGGCGTGGTCAAGCAGCAGGCCGGCAGCTACGGCCCGGGGCTGTGGCTGTTCGCCGGCATCGCCCTGGCGGCCTCGCTGTGCCTGGTCGGGGTGAAGCAGCGCTGGCGCGTCGGCTGGGCACGCCTCGGCGACGCCCGCGTGTAGCGGTTCCTTCAGTTCCTTCCTCCCCCACAGCAGGCAGACCGCCATGAGCTACGTGAGCCCCTCCGAACTGGCCGCGAAGATGGTCGACGCAGGCCAGGCCAAGATCCTGATGTCCACCCGCGACACCGTGATCCGCGCCTACATGGCCGGCGCGATCCTCGCCCTGGCGGCCGCGTTCGCGGTGACCGTCACCGTGCAGACCGGGCAGCCGCTGCTGGGCGCGCTGCTGTTCCCGGTCGGCTTCTGCATCCTCTACCTGCTCGGCTTCGACCTGCTGACCGGCGTGTTCACCCTGTGTCCGCTGGCGGTGATCGACCGCCGCCCCGGCTGCACCTGGCGCGGGGTGCTGCGCAACTGGGGCCTGGTGTTCGCGGGCAACTTCGCCGGCGCGCTGACGGTGGCGGTGTTCATGTCGATCATCGTCACCTTCGGCTTCAGCACCGCGCCGGATGCCATCGGCCAGAAGCTGGGGCATATCGGCGAGGCGCGCACCCTGGGCTATGCCGCCCACGGCGCGGCCGGGATGCTGACCCTGTTCGTGCGCGGCGTGCTGTGCAGCTGGATGGTCTCCACCGGCGTGGTCGGGGCGATGGTGTCCTCCCACGTGTCCGGCAAGGTCATCGCCATGTGGATGCCGATCATGGTGTTCTTCTACATGGGCTTCGAGCACTCCATCGTCAACATGTTCCTGTTCCCGAGCGGACTGATGCTCGGCGGGCAGTTCTCCTTCGGCGACTACCTGGTCTGGAACGAGATCCCGACCGTGGTCGGCAACCTGGTTGGCGGCCTGACCTTCGTCGGCCTGACCATGTACGCGACCCATGCCCGCACCGCCGCCGGTGCCGCCGTTGTGCCCCCTGCGCCCGCTTCGTCGCCGGCGCCGGGCGCCACTGCCGGGACCGCCTGAGTGCAGCCGGCCATGGCCAGTCCGACGATGACATCGCACGACCCCTTTGTTGCCATGGAAGGCGACTCCTCCCAGCACGCGGCACCGCTGCGGATCGTGGTCGATCCGCTGACCGGTCCGGAGATCGCGGCGCTGCTGCAGGAGCACCTGGACGAGATGTACCGGCTGTCGCCGCCGGAAAGCGTGCATGCGCTGGACCTCGACCGCCTGCGCGCGCCGGACATCACCTTCTGGAGCGCATGGGATGGCGACGTGCTGCTCGGCTGTGCCGCGCTGCGCGAGCTGGATCCGGCCCACGGCGAGGTCAAGTCGATGCGCACCGTGGCGCGCGCGCGTCGCCGCGGCGTGGCGGCGGCGCTGCTGTCGCGGGTGGTCGAAGAGGCGCGCCGTCGCGGCTACCGGCGGCTCAGCCTGGAGACCGGCAGCCAGCCCGCCTATGTGCCGGCACGCGCGCTGTACGCGCGTGCCGGCTTCCGTCCCTGCGCTCCGTTCGCGGATTACGTCGAGGACCCCTGTTCCACGTTCATGACCCTGGCCCTGCAGGGGCCAAGCGAGGAAACACGATGAAGAAGCCCAGGCTGGTGGTGGTGGGCAACGGCATGGCCGGCATCCGCACGCTCGAGGAGCTGCTGAAGCTGGTGCCCGGGATGTACGACATCACGGTGTTCGGCGCCGAGCCGCATCCCAACTACAACCGCATCCTGCTGTCGCCGGTGCTGGCCGGCGAGCAGGACTTCGACGACATCGTGCTCAATCCGCTGTCCTGGTACGCGGACAACGGCATCACCCTGCACCTGGGCAAGGAGGTCACCCGGATCGACCGCGTGCGCCGCAGGGTGGTGGCGGCCGACGGCACCGAGGCCGAGTACGACCGCCTGCTGCTGGCCACCGGTTCGGTGCCCTTCATCCTGCCGATCCCCGGCAAGGACCTGAAGGGCGTCATCGGCTACCGCGACATCCACGACACCCGCACCATGATCGAGACCGCGAAGGTGAAGCGGAACGCGGTGGTGATCGGCGGTGGGCTGCTCGGGCTGGAGGCGGCCAACGGCCTCAGGCAGCGCGGCATGGAGGTGACCGTGGTGCACCTGGCCGGCTGGCTGCTGGAGCGCCAGCTCGACCCGGTGGCTGGTGCGCTGCTGGAGAAGTCGCTGCGCGAGCGCGGGCTGGACTTCAGGCTCAACACCTCGACCACGGAGATCGTCGGCAACGAGGCTGGCGAAGTGGCCGCGGTGCGCTTCTCCGACGGCGGGGAGGTCGCCGCCGACCTGGTGGTCATGGCCGCGGGCATCCGTCCCAACACCGCCCTGGCCCAGGCCGCCGGCATCCACTGCAACCGCGGCATCGTGGTCAACGACACCCTGCAGACCTACGACCCGCGGGTGTACGCGGTGGGCGAATGCGCGGCGCACCGCGGCATCGCCTACGGCCTGGTCGCGCCGCTGTTCGAGCAGGCGAAGATCTGCGCCAACCACCTGGCCACCTTCGGCATCGGTATCTACAAGGGCTCGGCGGTGTCGACCAAGCTCAAGGTCACCGGCATCGACCTGTTCTCCGCCGGCGACTTCATGGGCGGGGAGGGGACCGAGGAGATCGTGCTGTCGGATCCGGCCGCCGGCCTGTACCGCAAGCTGGTGATCCGCGACGACCGCCTGGTCGGTGCCTGCCTGTACGGCGACACCGCCGACGGCGCCTGGTACTTCAAGCAGATCAAGGACGGCACCGCGATCGGCGGGCGCCGCGACACCCTGGCCTTCGGCGAGACCGCGATGGGCGAGGCCGGCACCGCCGGCCAGGACCGCGCCGCGACCATGGCCGACACCGATGAGGTCTGCGGCTGCAACGGCGTGTGCAAGGGCACCATCGTCAAGGTGGTGCGCGAGCAGGGCCTGTTCACCGTGGACGAGGTCAAGAAGCACACCAAGGCCGCCAGCTCCTGCGGCTCGTGCACCGGCCTGGTCGAGCAGATCCTGATGAACTGCCTGGGCTCCAACTTCCAGGAGACGCCCAAGACCAAGGCGGTGTGCGGCTGCACCAGCCTTACCCACGGCGAGGTGCGCCAGGCGATCCGCGAGCACCACCTGGTCAGCCACGCCCAGGCCTACGCCTTCATGGAATGGCGCACGCCCAACGGCTGCGCCACCTGCCGCCCGGCGATCAACTACTACATGCTCTCGACCTGGCCGCGCGAGGCGGTGGACGACCCGCAGAGCCGCTTCATCAACGAGCGCGCGCACGCCAACATCCAGAAGGACGGCACCTTCTCGGTGGTGCCGCAGATGAAGGGCGGCGTCACCAATCCCTCCGAACTGCGCCGCATCGCCGACGTGGCCGACAAGTACGCCATCCCCATGGTCAAGGTCACCGGCGGCCAGCGCATCGACCTGCTGGGCGTGCGCAAGGAAGACCTGGTCGATGTCTGGCGCGACCTGGGAATGAAGTCCGGCCACGCCTACGGCAAATCGATCCGCACGGTGAAGACCTGCGTGGGCAGCGAGTTCTGCCGCTTCGGCACCCAGAACAGCACGCAGATGGGCATCGACCTGGAAACCATGCTGGCCAACATGTGGAGCCCGCACAAGGTCAAGCTCGCCGTCTCCGGCTGCCCGCGCAACTGCGCCGAAAGCGGGATCAAGGACGTGGGCATCATCGCGGTGGATTCGGGCTGGGAGATCCACGTCGGCGGCAACGGCGGGATCCGCACCGAGGTCGCGCAGTTCCTGTGCAAGGTGCGCACGGCCGAGGAAGTGAAGGAATACACCGGCGCCTTCCTGCAGCTGTACCGCGAGGAGGCGTACTACCTGGACCGCACCGTGCACTACATCCAGCGCGTGGGCCTGGAGTACGTCAAGCGCAAGGTGGTCGAAGACGCCGAAAGCCGGCGCGCGCTGTACGAGCGCCTGCTCTATGCGCTGGAAGGCCTGCCGGATCCGTGGCAGGCGCGGATCGCCGGCGAGCGTCCGCGCGAGTACACGCCGCTGAAGCTGGAGGCGCCGGAGCGGCGCATCCCCGCGACCCTGGAGGACTGACATGCCCACGAATGCCAACTGGGTGCGGGTGTGCACGCTCGGGGAGATCCCGCTGCTGGGATCGCGCGTGCTGGACTGCGGGCAGGGCGAGGCCATCGCCCTGTTCCGTCCAGAGGCGGGCAAGGTGTTCGCCCTGGCCGACCGCTGCCCGCATCGCGGCGGTCCGCTGTCGCAGGGCATCGTCGCCGGGGAAACGGTGACCTGCCCGCTGCACGGCTGGAACATCCGCCTCGACGACGGCCAGGCCTGCGCCCCTGACGTGGGCTGCGCGCGCACCTACCCGGTGCAGCTGCGCGGCGAAGAGGTGTGGCTGGCGCTGCCGCTGGAACCGGCCACGCCGGCGGGCACCGCGGAGGCGGTGGCCTGATGGACGGCGCCGTCCGCACCGCGCAGGCGCCGCCGGCGGTGGAGCGGCGCACCACCCGCAGCACCTGCTGCTACTGCGGCGTGGGCTGCGGCGTGCTGGTGCACAGCCGGCACGATGCCGCCGGCGAACGCATCACGGGCGTGGAAGGCGATCCCCTGCATCCGGCCAACCTGGGCCGCCTGTGCAGCAAGGGTCGCACCCTGGCCGAGACCGCGCGCAGCCTGCAGGGCCGCGCCCTGGTGCCGGAGCTGCGCCACCGCCGCCAGGATCCGCGCCGGCCGGTGGACTGGGCGGTGGCGCTGGACAGCGTGGCCGACCGCCTGGCCAACATCGTCGAGCGCCATGGCCCGGACGCGGTGGCGTTCTACCTGTCCGGGCAGCTGCTGACCGAGGACTACTACGTCTTCAACAAGCTGGCCAAGGGCCTGCTGCGCACCAACAACATCGATACCAACTCGCGGCTGTGCATGTCCGCCGCGGTGGCCGGCTACAAGCTGGCCTTCGGCGCCGACGGCCCACCCACCTGCTACGAGGACCTGGAGCAGGCGAAGACCGTGCTGTTCGCCGGCAGCAATGCCGCCTGGGCGCATCCGGTGCTGTTCCGGCGGCTGGAGGAGGCGAGGGCGCAGGATCCGGACGTGCGCTGGATCGTGGTCGATCCGCGCCGCACCGATACCGCGGCCATGGCCGACCTGCACCTGCAGATCCAGCCCGGCACCGACGTGGCCCTGTTCAATGGCATGCTCCACCACCTGGTGTGGGAGGGGCTGCTCGACCAGGACTTCATCGACCGCCACACCACCGGCTTCAGCGAACTCAAGCGCCTGCTGCGCGACTACAGCCCGCGCATGGCGGCGGAGATCTGCGGCGTGCCGGTCGAGGACCTGGTGACCGCGGCCGAGTGGTTCGGGCGCAGCCCGGCGTCGCTGTCGCTGTACTGCATGGGCCTGAACCAGTCGGTGCACGGCACCGACAAGAACCTGGCCCTGATCCACCTGCACCTGGCCACGCGCCAGCTGGGCCGTCCGGGGGCGGGGCCGTTCTCGTTGACCGGCCAGCCCAATGCCATGGGCGGGCGCGAGGTCGGCGGCATGGCGACCATGCTGGCCGCCCACCGCGAGATCGCCGATCCGGCGCACCGCGCCGAGGTCGAGGCCTTGTGGCAGCTGCCGCCCGGCAGTCTGTCGCCGCAGCCCGGACTGGCGGCGGTGGAGCTGTTCGAGGCCGTGCGCGCCGGCCGGATCAAGGCCATCTGGATCGCCTGCACCAACCCCGCGCATTCGATGCCCGACCTTGGCCCGGTGCGCGAGGCGCTGCAGCGCGCCGAGCTGGTGATCGTGCAGGAGGCTTTCGCCAATACCGATACCGTGCCTTATGCCGACGTGCTGCTGCCGGCCGCCACCTGGGGCGAGAAGGAGGGCACGGTCACCAATTCCGAGCGCCGCATCTCGCGCGTGCGCGCCGCGGTGGCGCCGCCGGGACAGGCGCGTCCGGACTGGTGGATCGCACGCGAGGTCGCGCTGCGGCTGGAAGCGCGACTGGCCGTGCCGGGCGCCGCGCCGCTGTTCGCCGCCGACACGCCTGCGGCGATCTTCGCCGAGCACCGCGCGCTGACCGTGGGCCGCGACCTGGATATCGGTGGCCTCGACTACGAGTTGCTGGAGCAACGCGGTCCGCAGCAGTGGCCTTTCCCGGCAGGAGCCACGCAAGGCGATGCCCGCCGCTATGCCGACGGCGTGTTCGCCACCGCCGATGGTCGCGCACGCTTCCACGCCACCCCGTACCGGCCAGTCGCCGAGCCGACGTCGGCGCGTTTCCCGCTGCGCCTGCTGACCGGGCGCCTGCGCGACCAGTGGCATGGCATGTCGCGTACCGGGCGGGTGCCGGCGCTGTACACGCACAGCCCCGAGCCTGCGCTGCGCATGCACCCCGAGGATGCGGCACGGCGCGGCCTCAAGGCCGGCGAGCTGGTGCGCGTGTCCAGCAAGCGCGGCGGCCTGGTATTGCCGCTGGAGCTGTCCGACGAGGTCGGCTCCGGCACCGTGTTCGCGGCCATGCACTGGAGCGGCCAGCACCTGGCCAGCGGCGGCATCAACGAGCTCAGCCAGCCGGCGGTCGACACGCGCTCGCGCCAGCCCGAGCTCAAGCACGCCGCGGTGCGGGTGGAGAGGGCGGAGTTCGGCTGGCATCTGCTGGCCGCGCGCCGTGGCGACGTGCTGGCGATGCATGCCGCGGTGCAGCCGTTGCTTGCGGCGTGCGGTTACGCCTCGGTCGCGCTGCAGCCGGACGTGGATCCGGAAGCCGTCGAAGGCAGCGGCTGGGTGGTGCTGCGCGCTGCGGCCTCCGGGGCGATGCCAGCCGACTGGCAGGCCGCGCTGGAGAACGCGCTGGGCCTGGCCGCCTCCGCCGACACCCTCGAGTACCGCGACGCCCGCCGCGGCCAGCTCAAGCGCGTGGCCTGGCGCGTTGCCGCAGGGGCCAGCCGTATCGATGGCTTGCTCTGGAGCGACGTGCGACCCGGCGGCGAAGCCCTGCTGCGCACCGCGCTGGCGGGCGAGCCCTGGCAGGGCTCGCGCCTGGCCGCCTTTGCCGCGCTGCCCGAAGTGGCGCGCGATGCGGTGGTCTGCGTCTGCCGCCAGGTCAGCGAATCGGCGATCCGGGCCGAAGTGCGCGCCGGCGCCGACCTGGCCGCGCTGAAGCAGCGCCTGGGCTGCGGCACGGTCTGTGGCTCCTGTGTCCCGCAACTCACCCGGCTCGTCCGCCAGGCCGCCAGCGCCTGACCGCCGCCCCCC
>NZ_ALIP01000094.1:0-49492 GCF_000283075.1 Pseudoxanthomonas sp. GW2 | reverse complement strand
CATGGTCGGGTCGGTGCGGACGCGGCCACGGTAAGCCAGCACCGGGGCCACGGCAACCACGGCGCCGCCGGTCAGGCGCCGGCGCGCGCCGCGGCCGGCACCTGTGCCGCCAGCCAGGCGCGCAGCGAGGCCGGCTTCACCGGCTTGGTCAGCAGCCGGTAGCCGCGCAGCCGCGCCTGGCGCTTGAGCTCGTCGCGGCCGTCGGCGGTCAGCAGCGCGCCGGGGATGGCGCCGCCGGCCGCGCGCAGTGCGTCCAGCGCGTCCAGGCCGTCCATGCGGTCGTGCAGGTGGTAGTCCACCAGCATCGCCTGCGGCGCGCTGTCGGCCATCCGCTCCAGCGCCTCGTCCACCGTCGCCGCGGGGATGGCGACGGCCTGCCAGCGCGCCAGCAGGATGCGCATGCCGTCGAGGATCTCGCGGTCGTTGTCCACGCACAGCACGCGCAGGCCGGCCAGCGAGCCGTCGCCGGGCAATACCGCCATCGGCGCCGGCGCCGGCGCGGGCGCCGCCGCCGGTTGCGCGCTGCGCGGCACGGCGATGGAGAACATGCTGCCGCGGCCGACCTTGCTGCGCGCGTCCAGTTCGTGGTCGAGCAGGCGCGAGATGCGCTGGCAGATCGACAGGCCCAGGCCCAGGCCGCGCTCGCCCCAGTCGAACGGCTGCTGGTAACGCTGGAATTCCTCGTAGATCTGGCGCATGTGCTGCGGCGGGATGCCCGGACCGGTGTCCCAGACCTGCAGGTACACGGTGTCCCCGCGCACGCGCATGCCCAGCACGATCCGGCCCTGGCGGGTGTAGCGCAGGGCGTTGGCGATGAAGTTCTGCAGCACCCGGCGCAGCAGGCGGCGGTCGCTGCGCACCGCGCAGGCGCGCGCGTGCACGCGCAGGTCCAGGCTGCGCCCGGCGGCGATCGGCGCGTACTGCGCCGCCAGCTCGCGCAGCAGCTCGCCGGCGTCGAAGGTGGAGATCTCCGCCTGCAGTGCGCCGGTGTCCAGGCGCGAGACGTCCAGCAGGCCGTCCAGCAGCTCCTCGGCCGCGCGCAGCGAGGCATCCACGCGCTCGGCCAGGTGCCGCTGCTCTACGTCGGCCTGGGCGCTGTCACGCAGCGCCGAGGCGAACAGGCGCGCGGCGTTGAGCGGCTGCAGCACGTCGTGGCTGATCGCCGCCAGGAAGCGGGTGCGCGACTGCTGCGCCTCCTCGGCCTCGCGGGTGCGCTCGGCCACGCGCTGCTCGAGGGTCTCGTTGGCCTCGCGCAGCGCCTGCTCGGCGTGCTTGTAGGCGGTGATGTCGTTGTAGCTGGTGACGTAGCCGCCGCCGGGCAGCGCCTGGCCGCGCATTTCGATCACGGTGCCGTCGGCGCGCACGCGCTCGAACACGTGCGGGGTGCCGGCGCGCATGTGCTCGATGCGCTTGCGGATGTGCTGCTCGATGTCGCCCTCGCCCAGCTCGCCGCGCTCGGCGTTGTAGCGGATCAGGTCGGCCACCGGGCGGCCGACGTAGAGCATGCCGGCCGGGTAGCCGAACATCTGCTGGTAGCGGCGGTTCCAGGCCACCAGGCGCATGTCCGGGTCGACCACGCTGACCCCGGCGCTGATGTTCTCCAGGGTGGTGGAGAGGATCTGGCGGTTGAAGCGCAGTTCCTGGCCGGCCTCGTCCAGCAGCGCCATCACCTCGTCCAGGTGCATGCCCGAGCCGCGCAGCACCGAGGTCAGCACCAGGCGCGCGGAGGCGGCGCCGATCGATGCCGCCAGCAGGCGCTCGGTGAACTGGATCCAGGCGCGGTCGGCGGCGCTGGCCGGCTGCAGCTCGCCGCCCAGCTCGGCCGCCTGCTCGACGAAGGCGCGGTGGGCGTGGCGCTCGCCGACGATGCGCTTGGCCAGGGCCAGCAGGTCGCCGACGCTGACGTTGCCCGACCACTCGCTGCGCGACAGCGTCTGCCGCTCGGCGTACGGGTCCAGGAACGGGGCGATGCGCAGGCGCTCGTCCACGCTGGGCCGCCAGCGCGCCGAGACCACCATCATCACCCCGGCGTTGAGCAGCAGCGACCAGAACGTGCCGTGGGTCAGCGGATCCCAGCCACTGAGCCCGAACAGCTGCTGCGGGCGCAGCCAGTACAGGCCGAACGGGCCGGTCTCCATCCACTGCCCGTCGAACAGCCCGGAGCGGCTGAGCGCCGGCAGCAGCAAGGTGTACACCCAGGTGGCGAAGCCGGCGAGCAGGCCGAACTCCACGCCGCGGCGGCTGGCGCCGCGCCAGTACAGGCCGCCGATGAGGCCCGGGGCGAACTGCGCCACCGCCGCGAACGCCATCACGCCGTAGGCGGCCAGCGCGGTGTCGCCGCCGATCCAGCGGTAGTAGGCGTACGCGCACAGCGACAGCAGCAGGATCGCAAGGCGGCGCACCCACAGCACCAGCGAGGCGACGTCGGCGGCGGCGTGGCGCTCGCCCCAGCCGCGGCGCAGCAGCACCGGCATCACCAGGTCGTTGGAGACCATCGTCGCCAGGGCGATGCTGGCCACGATCACCATGCCGGTGGCGGCGGAGAATCCGCCGACGTAGGCGGCCAGCGCCAGCGCGCTGCTGCCTTCGGCCAGCGGCAGCGCCAGCACGAAGGTGTCGCTGGCCACCCGCGGGTTGCCGCCGAACAGGGACACGCCGGCGGTGGCGATCGGCACCACCATCAGCGTCACCACCAGCAGGTAGCCGCCGAACATCCAGCGCGAGCGGCGGATGTCGGCCACGTCGCCGCATTCGACCACCGCCACCTGGAACTGGCGCGGCAGGCAGACGATGGCAAGGAAGCTCAGCAGGGTCTGGGCGACGAAGCCCATCGGCGGGGCCTGGGTGAACAGCTCGCGCGCGGCCTGGGTCACCCGCATCTCGTTGCCGCGCAGCCAGGCCCAGGCGAACACGCCCACCGCCACCAGCGCCACCAGCTTGACCAGCGACTCCAGCGAGATCGCCAGCATCATGCCGTGGTGGTGCTCGGTGGCGTCGACCTGGCGGGTGCCGAACAGGGCGGCGAACAGCGCCATCAGCAGGGCCACGTACAGCGCCGGGTCGGCGGCGACCGCGGCCTGTTCCACGTGCTGGCCCGACAGCACCGCCAGGCTCATGGCCACGGCTTTGTACTGCAGGGCGACGTAGGGAATGATGCCGACCAGGGCGATCACCGCCACCAGCGCCGCCAGCCGCCGCGAGCGGCCGTAGCGGGCGGACATGAAGTCGGCGATGGAGACCACGTTCTGGCTGCGCGCGATCAGCGCCAGGCGCTCGATGATGCGCCAGCCGAACAGCATCAGCAGGATCGGGCCGAGGTAGATCGGCAGGTAGCCGAGGCCGTTGCGCACCGCGCTGCCGACGGCGCCGTAGAAGGTCCACGAGGAGCAGTAGACCGCCAGCGCGAGGCTGTACACCGCCGGACGCAGCCACGGGCGGTCTGGGTACATCGGCCGGCGGTCGCCCCACCATGCCACCGTGAACAGCAGCGCGGCGTAGCCGACCGAGACCAGCAGCAGGATCCAGCTCGAGACCAACCCGATCGCCTCCCCTCACCCGGCCCGCGAGTGTACTGCGGCGCATGGTGCGGCGCTTGCCTCGGGCCCGGGTTGCGCGCAATCTGACAACGCTGTCACGTGCCCACGGCGCCCGGCCGGCGCCCTGCACCAGGGAGAGGGAATGCAGCACGACCAGAACCGGGCCGCGCCCGCGGCGGATCCATCCGCGCGCCTGTCCTTCCGCGAGAAGGCCGGCTACGGCCTCGGCGACTTCGGCTTCAACCTGTACTGGGCCAACGTCTCGGCCTTCCTGCTGATCTTCTACACCGACGTGATGGGCCTCGGCGCCGCGGCGATCGGCACCATGATGCTGGTCACCCGCCTGGTGGACGCGGTCACCGACCCGCTGATGGGCGCCGTCGCCGACCGCACCCGCACCCGCTGGGGACGGTTCCGCCCGTACATGCTGTGGGGCGCGCTGCCGCTGGCGGCCAGCGGCGTGCTGGTGTGGACCGTGCCCGGCCTGGACGGGGACGGGCGCCTGGTGTGGGCGTACGCGACCTTCACCCTGATGATGCTGGCCTACACCGTGATGGCGATGCCGTACTCGGCGCTGTCCGGGGTGATGACCTCCGACAGCCAGCAGCGCACCACGCTGATCAGCTTCCGCTTCATCGCCGCCTTCGCCGGCACCACCGCGGTCAACGCGCTGACCCTGGACCTGGTGCGCTGGCTGGGGCGCGGCGACGAGCAGCTGGGCTGGCAGCTGACCATGGCGCTGTACGGCCTGGTCGCGGTGGCCTGCTTCGCCACGGTGTTCGCCAGCACCCGCGAGCGCATCCAGCCGCCGCCGCAGCAGCGCAGCGCGGTGCGCCAGGACGTCGTGGACCTGCTGCACAACCGCCCGTGGCTGGTGCTGTTCGTGCTGGCGCTGGTGATCATGATCACCATCGTGATGCGCACCGGCTCGCTGGTGTACTACCTCAAGTACCACGTCGAGCGGCCGGAGCTGACCGGGCTGTTCCTGGGCGCCTACTCGATCGCGCTGGCGGTGGGCGCGGCGGCCACGCCGCTGATGACCCGCTTCCTCGACAAGCGCACCCTGCTGATGCTGCTGATGGGCGGCGTGGGCGTGCTCAGCTGCGCGATGTACTTCGTGCCGCCGCAGCAGGTGTGGGTGATGCTGGGCCTCAACACCCTGGTCGGGCTGATGCTGGGGCCGAAGTCGCCGCTGGCGTTCTCCATGTACGCCGACTGCGCCGACTACACCGAATGGAAGACCGGCCGCCGCGCCACCGCGATGACCTTCGCCGCCGCCGCGTTCTCGCAGAAGATGGGCGGCGCCATGGCCTCGGCCGGCATCGCCTGGACCCTGGCGGCGCTGGGCTACGTGGCCAACGAGGCGCAGTCGGACGCCTCGCGCCTGGGCATCGTCCTGCTGCTGACGGTGATCCCCGGCGTGGTGGCGCTGCTGGCGGCGTGGCTGATGCGTTTCTATCCGCTGGATGCGGCCGCGCTGGAGCGCATCCAGGGCGAACTGGAGGCAAGGCGGGAAGCACAGGCATGAACGGCAAGCAGACCATCGACAGCGTGCCCGGCGTGGGCGGATTCCGCGAACAGGGGCGGCGCTTCGTGCTGGAGAGCCCCACGGCGATGCCGCAGGCGTCCACCTTCCTGTGGAACCGGCGCATGCTGCTGCAGCTCAACTGCCGCGGTTATGCCACCGCGCAGTTCATGCAGCCGGAGCCGTCCAAGTACGCGCATGCGCCGGTGCTGGAGGCGAAAACCTTCATGCAGCCGGAGCAGCCGTACTACGCCCACCACCCGGGACGCTTCTGCTACGTCCGCGACGAGGACACCGGCAGCCTGTTCTCGGCGCCGCACGCGCCTGTCAACCGGCATCCGGACGCGTTCGCGTTCTCGGTGGGCGCCGGCGACGTGGCCTGGACGGTGCTGTGCCACGGCATCGAGGTGGCGATGGCGGTGCGCCTGGCCGCCGACGACGTGGCCGAGCTGTGGAGCATCCGCGTGCGCAACGTGTCCGGGCGCCGGCGCCGGATCAGCCTGTACCCGTACTTCCCGGTCGGCTACATGTCGTGGATGAACCAGGGCGGGCGCTACCGGCCGGACCTGGGCGGCATCGTCTGCGGCAGCGTCACCCCGTACCAGAAGGTCGCCGAGTGGTTCCGCCAGCGCGAGTTCAAGGACCTCACCGTGCTGCTGCACGAGCGCGCGCCGGACGCCTGGGAGGCCAACCAGGCCGCGTTCGAGGGCGAGGGCGGGCTGCACGCGCCGGACGCGGTGGCCCGGCACGAGGCCCTGGCCTGCGGCGACGCCCTGTACGAGACCCCGACCGCGGCGCTGCAGTACCGCCTGGTGCTGGAGCCGGAGCAGGAGGAGGAACTGCGCTTCCTGTTCGCCCCCGCGCACGATGACGAGGAGATCCGCGCGCTGCGCGGGCGCCACCTCTCGGCCGAGGGCTTCGCCGCCGCGGCCGCGGCGACCGAGCGCTACCTGGCCGAAGGCGCCGGCTGCGTGCGCATCGACTCGCCGGATCCGTGGCTGGACCACTTCGCCAACCACTGGCTGCCCCGCCAGGTCTACTACCACGGCGATTCCAACCGCCTGACCACCGACCCGCAGACCCGCAACTTCCTGCAGGACCACATGGGCATGGCCTACCTGCGCCCGGCCACCGCGCGCGCGGCGTTCGTGCACGCGCTGTCGCAGCAGCGCGCCGACGGCTCCATGCCCGACGGCATCCTGCTGGTGGAGGGTGCGGAGCTGAAGTACATCAACCAGGTGCCGCACACCGACCACTGCGTGTGGCTGCCGGTATGCCTGCAGGCCTACCTGGACGAGACCGGCGACGACGCGATCCTCGACGAGGTGGTCGCCGGCGGCGACGGCGCCAGCGCCAGCGTGGCCGAGCGCATCGACCGCGCCATGCACTGGCTCCTGGCCCAGCGCGACGAACGCGGCCTCAGCTACATCGCCCAGGGCGACTGGTGCGACCCGATGAACATGGTCGGCTGGAAGGGCCGCGGCGTGTCCGGCTGGCTGTCGCTGGCCAGCGCCCACGCCCTGCGCCTGTGGGCCGACATCAGCGCCCGCCACGGCCGTCCCGATGCCGTGTTCCGCGAGGGCGCCGATGCCTTCAACGCTGCGGTCAACGCGCACCTGTGGGATGGTGACTGGTACGGCCGCGGCATCACCGACGACGGCGTGGTGTTCGGCGTGCGCGCCGACAGCGAAGGCCGCATCTACCTCAACCCGCAGAGCTGGGCGATGCTCGGCGGCGCGGCCGACGAGGCGCGGCGTGCCAAGCTGCTGCGTGCGGTGGACGAGCACCTGCTCTCGCCGTACGGGGCGGCCATGCTCGACCCGCCGTACACCGGCATGCGCGAGGACGTGGGCCGCCTGACCCAGAAATTCCCCGGCTCGGCCGAGAACGGCGCGGTCTACAACCACGCCGCCGCGTTCTACCTGCACGCGCTGTTCCGCGCCGGCGAGGCCGACCGCGCCTGGCAGGTGCTGCGCGCCATGCTCCCGGGCCCGGACCCGGAGGACATGCTGCAGCGCGGCCAGCTGCCGGTGTTCGTGCCCAACTACTACCGCGGCGCCTGGCGCCTGCATCCGCGCACCGCCGGCCGCTCCAGCCAGCTGTTCAACACCGGCACCGCGGCCTGGCTGTACCGCTGCCTGGTCGAGGACCTGTTCGGCCTGCGCGGCGAGGGCCACGCCCTGCGCATCGCCCCGCAGCTGCCCTCGCACTGGAATTCGGCCAGGGCATCGCGGCGGTTCCGCGGCGCGCAGGTCGAGCTGGAGGTCGAGCGCGCGGCCGGCGTGCAGGCGATGCGCGTGCAGCTCGATGGCCAGCCGCTGGCCGATGGCCTGCTGCAGCCGGTCGAGGCCGGCCGCATCTACCGCGTGCGAGTCGAGCTGCCGCTTGCCGGAGGTGGTACGGCATGAGCGCGCCGGTACGGGTGGCGGTGGTGATGGGCGTGTCCGGCAGCGGCAAGACCACGCTGGCCCAGGCGCTGGCCCAGGCCTGGGATGCGACCTTCCTCGATGCCGACGACTTCCACAGCGAGGAGGCGCGGGCGCGCATGGCTTCCGGCCAGCCGCTGACCGACGAAATGCGGGTGCCGTGGGTGCAGCGCATCGCCGCCGAACTGCGGCACCGGGTCGCGGCCGGCGAGCGCGTCACCCTCGCGTTCTCGGGCCTGCGCCGGCGCCACCGCGACATGCTGCGCGCCACCGGGCTGCCGCTGCGCTTCCTGTTCCTGCATGGCGACGCTGGCCTGATCGCCGCGCGCATGCGCCAGCGTAGCGGGCACTACATGCCGGTGGCCCTGCTGGACAGCCAGTTCGCCACCCTGCAGCCGCCGCTCGGCGAGTCCGACGTGACGCCCATCGCCGCGGCGCTGGAGCCGCAGGCGCAACTGGACGCGGCGCTGCGCGCGATCGGCGCGGGCTAGGCCGGAAGATCCGCCCAGGCGCGGGCCACGTCCCGTGCCTGCACGCGCAGTTCCGGCACCGCCAGGCTTTCCCAGGCCTCGCCGATGCGCAGGCTGCCGATGACGCGCAGCTCCCCGCGCGCTTGGCCGGCGGCATCGAGCAGGCGGCCGTCGGCGTCGGTGGCCAGGCCGATCCCGTGCGCGCCCGGCATGGCCAGGCCTTCGCCCAGCAGCTGCTCCAGCAGCGGGTTGCGCATGGCCTGCACGCGCAGCTCCACGCCGGTGGCATTGACCACGTGGTCCACGTCCAGCACCAGTTCGCGGCCATGGCGGTCGCGCGCGCCCACCTGCACGCAGCGCGGCGCGGCGGCGACCCGGTCCAGGCGAGCGCGGTGCAGCTGCAGGCGGCCGCTGCGGGCCAGCTGCCGCAGCACCGCGCCGGCCTCGGGGGCGATGCGGTGGCGGTGGATGTCCCAGTAGCGCACGACGTGGCGCAGGAAGCGGCGCTGGTCGGCCGCGTCCAGCGAGCGCCACAGCGCCTGTACCTGCGGGCGCAGGCGCTCCATGACCGCCTGCCAGGGCAGGCCCGCGGCGGCGGCCGCGGCCACCCGTTGGCGCAGGGCGCGCAGCCGCGCGCGCAGGCCCAGGGCCAGCAGCGCGTCCACGTCCAGGCCGGCGTCCACCGGGGAATCCGGCACGTGCGCCAGCGGCAGCAGGCCGTGGCGCGAGAGCAGGTGCACCGGGCCGCGATGGCCGCCGGCTTCCAGGGTCAGGACCACGTCGACCATGCTCAGCCCGGTGCCGACGATGCAGACCCGTGCCTGCGCCGCGATCGCCGCCAGTCCCTCGCTGTCCCAGGCCTGCAGCAGCTGCGGCGCGGCCAGGGCACCGGCGCCGCGCGCCGGCAGCGGACGCAGGGCGTTGCCGGTGGCCAGCAGCACCCGCGCCGCGCCGGCGCTGCCGCCGTCCCACTGCAGGCGCAGGCCGCCGTCGCGGCGCTGCAGGGCGGTGATGCGGTGCCGGTGCAGCTCCAGCGTGGCCGGGCTGCTGGCGCGCGCCTCCTCCAGGCGCTGGCCCAGGTAGGCGGCGTAGTCGCGGCGCGGCAGGTAGCGTCCGGACAGGTCGCCGGCGCCGGCGTATTCCGCGCGCCCGGCCAGCCAGTGCAGGAAATCGGCCGGCTCCTCCGGCAGCGCGCTCATCTTCCCGGCGGGGACGTTGAGCAGGTGCTCGGGGCGGCGGGTGGAGTAGGCCACGCCCTCGCCCGGGCGCGGTGCCGGTTCGTAGATCGCGATCCGCAGTCCGGGCCGCGCCTGGCGCAGCAGGTGGATGGCGGCCAGGGTGCCGGCGGCGCCGCCGCCGACGATGGCGATGTCGTGGTCGCGATGCATCGGGCGATTGTACCGGTTGAAACCGTCGCGGCCGGCGCAAAGAAAAAGCCCGCCGGGCGGCGGGCTTCTTCCGGGACGGGAGGCGACCAGTTACTTGATCTTGCCTTCCTTGTAGATCACGTGCTTGCGAACGACGGGATCGTACTTCTTGATCTCCATCTTGTTCGGCGTGTTCTTCTTGTTCTTGTCGGTGGTGTAGAAGTGGCCGGTGCCGGCCGAGGAGATCAGGCGGATCTTGTCGCGCTTGGAAGCCATGGTCGGTTACTCCTCAGATCTTCTCGCCGCGGGCACGCAGCTCGGCCAGGACGGCGTCGATGCCGTTCTTGTCGATGGTGCGCAGGGCAGCGGTGGAAACACGCAGCTTCACCCAACGGTTCTCCGAAGCCACCCAGAAGCGGCGCTCGTGCAGGTTGGGGAGGAAACGGCGGCGGGTCTTGTTGTTGGCGTGCGAGACGTTGTTGCCGGTCTGCACGCCCTTGCCGGTGACTTGGCAAACGCGGGACATACGCACCTCGGAAGGTCTGGTGTCGCCCATAGCCCGGGAGACGGCGGCCCCGCCGGCCATGCCCCGGTGGGCCTGGCCGAACGCGATGCGGGAAGGGGTTCGCCTGCAGGGGTGGCCCGGATCGCGTTCCCGGGCCGATCCGGCAACGGCCGGACGCAGCGAGCCGTGCATTATGCGCGGCCAAGTGCCTGATTGCAACCGGGTTCGGCCCCCGGGCGGCCGGTGCCGACCCTAGTGCGGGGCCTTGTCGCGCTTCCAGCCGCGGTGGCGGATGTCCAGGTACAGGCTGTAGATCGCGGTGAAGGCGGGGAACAGGTTCTGCAGCACCCCCACCGAGTCCTGCTTGGCCGAGAACAGGAAGTAGCTGAGCGTCATCAGGCTGCCGAGCACGCTCATGTACCAGAACAGGCGCGGGATCACCGGCTTGCCGGCCTTGCGCGAGGCCAGGAACTGGACCAGCCAGCGGCCGCCGAACATCAGCGCGCCGGTGTAGCCGATCAGCTTCCAGCCGGTGATGTGCAGGCCGGTCCAGTAGAGCCATTCCAGCGGCTGGTCCAGCAGCGACATCAGAGTTCCTCCACCCGGGTGCGGTGGCTGCGCGCGATCAGCCAGGCCACCCCGCGCAGGTCGCGGATGCCCACCAGGGCCCGGCCCAGGTTGTTGTACTTGGACACCCCGGCGGTGCGCGCGCGGTGGCTGACCGGCACGCTGACCGTCTTCCAGCCGGCGCGCTGCACCAGCGCCGGCAGGTAGCGGTGCATGTGGTCGAAGTAGGGCAGGTCGAGGAACACCTCGCGCTCGAACAGCTTGATCCCGCAGCCGGTGTCCGGGGTGTCGTCGCGCAGCAGGCGGCAGCGGATGCGGTTGGCCCAGCGGCTGGCCCAGCGCTTGGAGCCGGAGTCCTGGCGGTCCACCCGCCAGCCGGCGAACAGCTTCACCTCCGGCGCGGCCGCGTCGCGCGCGGCCAGCAGCCTGGGGATGTCGGCCGGGTCGTTCTGGCCGTCGCCGTCGAGGGTGGCGATCCAGGCCCCGCGCGCGGCCTTGACCCCGTTGCGCACCGCCGCGCTCTGCCCGCTCTGCGCCGCGTGGTGCAGCACCCGCAGCTCGGGCACCTGCGCCTTGAGCGAGCGCAGCACCGCCAGCGAGTCGTCGGCCGAGTGGTCGTCCACGTACACGATCTCGAACGCCAGCCGCCCGCGCAGGGCGGCCACGATCTCGGCCACCAGCGGGGCGATGTTGTCGCGCTCGTTGTGGACCGGCACGACCACCGAGAGCCCGGGTGCCGGGGGTTGGGGCTGGGAAGCGGTCATCAGGCGTCCTTTCCGAAGTAGTCGCGGCACCACTGCACCACCGGCGGCAGGCCCTGCTCGATCGGAGTGCGCGGCTCGAAGCCGAACGCCTCGCGCGCGCGGCGGGTGTCGGCCATGGTGCTGACCATGTCGCCCGGCTGCATCGGCCGGTAATGGCGCACGGCCTCGCGGCCGGCGGCCGCGGCGATCACGTCGATGAAGCGCTCCAGCTCCACCGGGGTGTGGTTGCCCAGGTTGAACACCTCGTGGCGCTCGCCGCCGTCGGCGCGGTCCAGCGCGCCCAGTACCCCGGCGACGATGTCGTCGACGTGGGTGAAGTCGCGCTGCATGCGGCCGTGGTTGAACACCTCGATCGGGCGCCCGGCCAGGACCGCGCGCGAGAACAGCAGCGGCGCCATGTCCGGGCGGCCCCAGGGGCCGTACACGGTGAAGAAGCGCAGGCCGGTGGCGCGCAGCCCGTACAGCTGGGCGTAGGTGTAGGCCATCAGCTCGTTGGCGGCCTTGGTCGCCGCGTACAGCGAGCGCGGCCGGTCCACGCGCTGGTCCTCGGAGAACGGCGGGGTCGCCGAGTCGCCGTAGACCGAGCTGCTGGAGGCGTAGACCAGGTGTTCGACATCGCCATGCCGGCACTGCTCCAGCACGTTGACGAAGCCTTCCAGGTTGGAGGCCACGTAGGCGTGCGGGTTCTGCAGCGAGTAGCGCACCCCTGCCTGGGCGGCCAGGTGCACGACCCGGCGTGGGCGGACCTCGGCGAACAGCGCGGCCAGGCCCTGGCGGTCGGCCAGGTCCAGGCGCCGGATGTCCACCCGCGGACACAGTGCGGCGACCCGGTCGCGCTTGAGCGCCGGGTCGTAGTAGTCGTTGTAGTTGTCCAGGCCGACGACCTGGTCGCCGCGTGCGGCGAGGGCCCGGCAGGTATAGGCGCCAATGAAGCCGGCGGCGCCCGTGACGAGGACGGTCATGGAGTGGGGGTGCCCGTGTCAGTTGGCGACATTGTCGCGCTTGCGCCCACGGGGCGGAACCTCCGCCGCGCGCCTCAGCCGCGCGCCCCGCGCAGGCGTTCGAGGATGCCGTCCAGGGTGTCCAGGTCGGTGTAGTGGATCACCAGCTTGCCCTTGCCGCCGCGGCCGTGGGCAATGGCGACCTTGGCGCCGAGGGTCTCCGACAGTTCGGTTTCCAGCGAGGCGATGTCCGGCTGCTGCACCTTCGCGGCCCTGGCCTTGCGCGCGGCGCTACCGGTTACCGGGACCTTGCCGGCGGCGAACTGCTGGGCGCGGTGCTCGACCTCGCGCACCGACCAGCCGTTCTCGGCGGCCTCGTGGGCCAGCTTGCTGGCCAGCTCCGGCGACAGGGTCAGCAGGGCGCGGGCATGGCCCATCTCCAGGCGGCGGGCCTCGACCAGGGCGCGGATCGCCGGCGGCAGGTCGAGCAGGCGCAGCAGGTTGGACACCGCCGCGCGCGAGCGGCCGACCGCGGCGGCGGCCTCGGCGTGGGTCAGGGAGAACTCGTCGATCAGCCGCTGCAGGGCCTGGGCCTCTTCCAGCGGGTTGAGGTCCTCGCGCTGGATGTTCTCGATCAGCGCCATGGCGATGACCGTGCGGTCGTCCAGCTCGCGCAGGACCACCGGCACCTCGGCCAGGCCGGCCAGCTGCGAGGCGCGCCAGCGGCGCTCGCCGGCCACGATCTCGTAGCGGTCCGGGGCGATCTCGCGCACGACGATCGGCTGGATCACCCCCTGGGCCTGGATCGAGGCCGACAGCTCCTCCAGCTTGGCCGGGTCCATGTCGCGGCGCGGCTGGTACTTGCCCGGCTGCAGCTGGCCCACCGGCAGGGTGCGCAGCACGTCGCCCGGCTGCGGCGCCTCCGGCTCCAGCACCACCGGCGCGGCCGCGCCGGCGGCGCCCTTGGGGCCGAGCAGGGCTTCCAGGCCGCGGCCGAGGCCGCGTTTCTTGGCGGTGGCCATCAGACTGCCTCCACGTAGTTCTGCGGGGCGGCCTGGGTCCGCGCCGCCTGGCGGCGGATCACCTCGCCGGCCAGGCCCAGGTAGGCCACGCCGCCGCGCGAGGCGCTGTCGTAGCCGACGATGCTCTGGCCGTGGCTGGGCGCCTCGGCCAGGCGCACGTTGCGCGGCACGATGGTGCGGAACACGCGGTCGCCGAAGTGTTCGATCAGTTCGGCCGAGACCGCGTTGGCCAGGTTGTTGCGCACGTCGAACATGGTCCGCAGCACCCCCTCGATCTCCAGCCCCGGGTTGAGCCGCTGGCGCAGCGCCTCGATGGTCTCCATCAGCGCGCTCAGGCCCTCCAGGGCGTAGTACTCGCACTGCATCGGCACGATCACCGAGTCGGCCGCGGTCAGCGCGTTCAGGGTGAGCAGGGACAGCGCCGGCGGGCAGTCGATGATGATGAAGTCGTAGTCGCCGCGCAGCGGCTCCAGCGCCGCCTTCAGCCGCTGCTCGCGGCCCTCGACCTCCATCAGCTGGATCTCGGCCGCGGTCAGGTCGATGTTGCCCGGCAGCAGGTCGAAGTCCTCGGCGGTGCGGACCACGGTGGAGCGGGCGTCGCGCTCGCCCAGCAGGACGTCGCAGCTGGAGGCCTCGACCTCGCGCTTGTCCACCCCGCTGCCCATGGTGGCGTTGCCCTGCGCGTCCAGGTCGACCAGCAGCACCCGGCGGGGCGCGCGCGCCAGCGCTGCGGCCAGGTTGACGGCCGTCGTGGTCTTGCCGACGCCACCTTTCTGGTTGGCGATGGCGATGATGCGGGCCATGGGCGGCTGCCTCGGGACGGGGACGCGGGTGGTCCGGAACGGGCCATTATGCGGATTTCACGCCGCCCGGCCCACCTCCACCAGGTGCCGCTCGGCCCCCAGCCCCGGTACGTCCAGCGGATGGACCGCCAGCGCGGCCCAGCCGGCGGGCAGGGCGGCGATCTCCTCGGCCGGGGCCACGCCCTTCATCGCCAGCAGGCGGCCGTCGGCGGCCAGCAGGTGGCCGCCGACCTCCAGGATCCCGGCCAGGGTGTCCAGGGCGCGGGCGGTGATCTGGGCGTAGGCGCCCGGCTCGGCCACCGCCTCGGCCCGCGATTCCAGCACCCGGGCGTTGCCCAGCTTCAACTGGCGCACCGCCTCGCGCAGGAACCGGGCCTTCTTGCCATTGCTCTCCACCAGGGTCACCTGCACGTCCGGGCGGGCGATGGCCAGCGGGATGCCGGGCAGCCCGGGGCCGGTGCCCAGGTCGGCCAGCGCCCCGGGGCGCACGTAGGGGTGCATGGCCAGGGAATCGAGCAGGTGGCGGGTGACCATCTCCTCCGGGTCGCGGATGGCGGTCAGGTTGTAGGTGCGGTTCCAGCGCAGCAGCAGCGCCAGGTAGTCCAGCAGCGGGGGGGCCAGGGCCGGGTCCAGGCCCAGCGCGGCCAGGCCGTCGGCCAGCCGCCGGCGCAGCGGTTCGGGGAGAGGGGTATCCATGGGCGCGATTATCGCCCGCCGCGGCTAGTCCCGTGGGCGCCAGGCCAGGGCGGCGTGGTAGCCGTCCTGCGGGATCCACTCGTGCAGCTGCCAGTCGCCGGCCGCACCCAGGCCCGGGTCGCAGGCATGCAGGCGCAGCGGCGCGCCGGGGTCCCCGGCGCGGAATTCCAGCCGGTGCAGGCCGAAGGCCAGGCCGCGGCCGTGTGCCTTCAGCACCGCCTCCTTGGCGCACCACAGGCGCACGAACTCCGGCTCGCGCAGTTCCGCCGGCAGCGCCTGCAGCCACTCCGCCTCGGCACGGACGAAGAAGCGCCGCGCCAGTTCCAGCGCGCGCGGACGCGGCCGGAAGCGCTCCAGGTCCACGCCCAGTACCACCTCACGCCCGAACGCAAGCAGCAGGCGCTCGCCGCTGTGGCTCCAGCCGGCATCGAAGTCGTCGTACGGCGCGAGCAGGCGCGGCCGCCCATGCGCGTCGCGTTGCAGCGGCAGCGGCTCCTCCGGCGCGCGCTGCAGCCAGCGCGCCAGGGTGGCATGCACCTGCGGCTCGCCGCGCTGCCCGGGTGCGTAGGGCAGCGCGTGCACCTGCACCGGGCCGAAGCGCCAGGCCTCAGCCATGGCGGCATCCCGCGCGATGCGCGCGTGCATGCGGCGGATGCATCCCTTGCACGGTCGCTTCACGGCAGCGGGGGTCTGATTGGCCCGCACCCCCGCAGCCGCGGGGTGACCTACGCGGACTCGAGGAGAGGGACGTCATGGGCATCATCATCTGGTTGATCGTGGGCGGTATCGTCGGCTGGCTTGCGAGCCTGATCATGCGGCGCGACGCGCAGCAGGGCATCTTGCTGAACATCATCGTCGGCATCGTCGGCGCGGTGCTGGCCGGATGGATCTTCGGCGGCGGCATCAACGAAGCCATCACCATCCGCACCTTCCTGTTCTCGCTGATCGGCGCGGTGATCCTGCTGGCGATCGTCAACCTGTTCACGCGCGGACGCGTGCGCTGAGCCGGCAAAACGGAACGACGAGGAGGCGTGGGCCCGGGATTTCCCGGGCCTTCGCCTTCCCGGGCCCCGCTCAGGCGGCCAGTTCGATCCATGCCGGGGCGTGGTCGCTGGGCCGCTCCCAGGTGCGCGGCTCGCGGTCGATGCCGGCGGCGGCGACCTGTCCCCGCAGCGCTTCGGACACCAGGGTCAGGTCGATGCGCAGGCCGAGGTTGCGGCGGAACGCGGCCATCCGGTAGTCCCACCAGCTGAACACCCCGCCCTCCTGGTGCAGCAGGCGGTAGCCGTCGTGCAGGCCCACGTCCAGCAGTCCGCGCAGCGCGGCGCGCTCGGCGGCGGAGGTGAGGATGTGGTTCTCGTTCCACACCGCCGGATCGTGCACGTCGCGCTCGTCCGGGGCGATGTTGAAGTCGCCCAGCACCACCAGCTTCGGGTGCTGCCGCGCTTCCTGCTCCAGCCAGTTCCGCACCGCGGCCAGCCACGCCAGCTTCAGTTCGTACTTCTCGGTACCCACGTCCTGGCCGTTGACCACGTACAGGTTGACCACGCGCAGGTCGCCGATGGTCGCGCTGATGGCGCGCTTGTGCTCGTGCTCGAACCCGGGGACGCCGACCAGCACGTCGCGCGGCGCCTCGCGCGAGAGGATGGCCACGCCGTTGTAGGTCTTCTGCCCGGAGAACACGCTGCGGTAGCCCAGCGCGGCCAGGGTCGCGTCCGGGAACTTGTGGTCCTCCAGCTTGGTTTCCTGCAGCCCGACGATGTCCGGCGCGAAGGCGCGCAGCCACTGTTCCAGGTGCGGCATGCGCACGTTGAGCGAGTTGACGTTCCAGGAGGCGATCTTCATGGCGACGCAGGCATGGGGCGTGCGCGCATTATCCGGGTTTTGCGCCGCGGCGCTGGACTTCGCCGCCGATCCGCGCACCATCTGCGGCAGGCCCCCGACACCTTGCCCCTCCCGAGCATGCGCACCTGCACCGACCTGGCCGCCGCGATCGGCCACACCCCGCTGATCCGCCTGCGCCGCGCCTCGGAGCTGACCGGCTGCGAGATCCTCGGCAAGGCCGAGTTCCTCAACCCTGGCGGCTCGGTCAAGGACCGCACCGCGCTGGGCCTGCTGCTGGATGCCGAGCGCAGCGGTGCGCTGCGCCCGGGCGCGACCATCGTCGAGGGCACCGCCGGCAATACCGGCATCGGCCTGGCGCTGCTGGGCGCCAGCCGCGGCTACCGCACCATCATCACCATGCCCGCCACCCAGAGCCGGGAGAAGATCGAGGCCCTGCGCGTGACCGGGGCCGAGGTGCGGCTGGTGCCGGCGGTGCCCTACGCCAACCCGGAGCACTACGCGCACCAGGCGCGGCGCCTGGTCGAGCGGATGAACGCCGGGGCGCCGGGCAGCGCCTGGTTCGCCAACCAGTTCGACAACACCGCCAACCGCGACTTCCACCAAGCCACCACCGGGGTGGAGATCTGGGAGCAGACCGGCGGCCGCATCGACGGCTTCGTCTGCGCCACCGGCACCGGCGGCACCCTCGCCGGCGTGGGCCGCGCGCTGAAGGCGCGCAAGCCCGGGGTGGCCATCGCCCTGGCCGATCCGGCCGGCTCGGCGCTGGCCAGCTACGTCAACACCGGGGAACTGACGTCCGAAGGTGGTTCGATCACCGAGGGCATCGGCTCCAGCCGGATCACCGCCAACTTCCGGGACGCGCCTGTGGATTACGCCTGGTCGATCCCGGACAGCGAATCGCTGCCCTGGGTACACGAGCTGATGGCCCACGAAGGCCTGGGCGTGGGCGGCTCCAGCGGGGTGAACATCGCCGGCGCGGTGCGCCTGGCGCGGGAACTGGGCCCCGGGCACACGATCGTCACCGTGCTGGCCGACGGCGCCACCCGCTACCAGGGCAAGCTGTTCAACCCGGCCTTCCTGCGCGGCAAGGGCCTGCCGGTGCCGGAGTGGCTGGAGCGCGCGTTCCCGGAACCGGCCTGAGGCTCAGGCGCCGGGGGCCTGGTCCAGCGCCGGCACTGGCGCACCCTCGCCTTCGCCGTCGCGCATCAGGCGCGCGGCCATCCAGGCCGCGGCCAGCATCATCGCCGCGCCGAACACGGCCACCGCGCGCATGGCATCGGTGAACGCGGTGCGCGCGGCCTCGGCGAACGCGCCGCCGTCGGCCAGGCCGCCGGCCACCGACATCGCCCCGCCCAGGGTGGCTAGGGCGCGTGCGCCCTCGGCCGGTTCCAGGCCCGCCGGCAGCGCCGGGCCCAGCCACAGCCGGAACAGCAGCATGCCGGCGCTGCCGAGCACGGCGATGCCCAGCGCACCGCTCAGTTCGGCGCTGGTCTCCGACAGCGCCGAGGCCGCCCCGGCGCGCTCCGGCGGCGCAGTGGTGATGATCAGCTCGTTGCCCACCGTCATCACCGGCGCCAGGCCGATGCTCATCGCGATCATCCCGGCGACCAGGAACCACAGCGCGTGCGGCGGCGTCACCAGCGCGGTGACGCCGAACCCGGCGGCGGCCAGCACCAGCCCGCGCACCATCACCCGGCGCGCGCCCCAGTGCCGCGCCAGCCGCGGCGCCAGCAGCGAGCCGGCGGTGAAGCACACCGACCACGGGATGGTGGCCAGGCCCGCCTGCAGCGGGGTCAGTCCCAGCACCAGCTGCAGGTACTGGGTCATGAAGATGTAGACGCCCATCATTGCCAGGCCGGTGAGGGCGTAGGCCACGATCGCGGCGGAAAACGCCGGGCGCCGGAACAGGGTCACGTCCAGGAACGGATACGGCAGGTGCCGCTGCCGGCGCACGAACATCGCGCCCAGGGCGATGCCGGCCAGAAGCACGGCGATGCCGCGTGGATCCACGCCATGTTCGGCGATGCGCTTGAGCCCGTAGACCACGGCCAGCACCGCGCCCAGCGACTGCAGCATGCTGGCCAAGTCCAGCCTGCCGGCGTCGGGGTCGCGGTACTCCGGCAGCAGCTTCGGCCCCAGCACCAGCAGCAGCACCATCACCGGCACCGCGGCCAGGAACACCGCGCCCCACCAGAACCATTGCAGCAGCAGGCCGCCGACCAGCGGGCCGATCGCGCCGCCGACCGAGAACGCGGCGATCCACACGCCGATCGCGAACTGGCGCTCGTGCTCGTCATGGAACATGTTGCGGATCAGCGACAGGGTCGAGGGCGCCAGGGTCGCGCCGGCCACGCCCAGCAGGGCGCGCATCGCCACCAGGGTTTCCGCGCTGCGCGAGAACGCGGCCATGACCGAGGCCACGGCAAACGCGGCCGCGCCGGCCAGCAGCAGCTTGCGCCGGCCGATGCGGTCGCCCAGCGTGCCCATGGTGATCAGGAAACCGGCCACCAGGAAGCCGTAGATGTCCACGATCCACAGCAGCTGGCTGGCGCTGGGATCCAGCTGCGCGCTGATCGCCGGCAGTGCCAGGTTCAGCACGGTCAGGTCCATCGCGTAGACCAGGCAGGGAAGGGCGATGATGGCCAGGCCGATCCATTCGCGGCGGGTGGCCTTGGGGGCGGAAAGCGGCTGGGGCATTGTCTCGGGGAAAGCTGGGGGCCTGCCACTGCGACGAGCGGCATGCGGGGTTTTCGACGGACGGCGCCCAGGCCTCCGGTGCCGGGACTACCGCAGCAGGAATCCGATGAGGCGCGCCAGCCTTGCGTAGGGCGGCCGCAACAGGTCACTGGCGCTGCGCCGAGGTTGCCACAGCACCGGCAACTGCTTGCTGAAGGCATCGAAGCCGGCGCGGCCGTGGTAGGCGCCCATGCCGCTGGGGCCGACGCCGCCAAACGGCAGGTGCTCGGCGGCGAAGTGCAGCAGGGTGTCGTTGACGGTGACGCCGCCGGCCAGCACCGAGCCGAGCACCCGCTCGATCTCGCCGCGCTCGGCGGAGAACGGGTACAGCGCCAGCGGCCGCGGGCGCGCGTTGACGAAGCCGATAGCCGCCTCCAGCGAGTCCACCGCCAGCACCGGCAGGACCGGGCCGAAGATTTCCTCGCGCATCAGCGCGATGTCCTCCGGCGGGTCCAGCACCAGGGTCGGCGCGAACAGGCGCCGCGCCGGGTCGTGGCCATCCACCAGCGGCAGCACCTCGCAACCGCGCGCGCGGGCCTCGTCCAGCCAGGCCTGCAGGCGCGCGAACTGGGCCTGGTCGATGATCCGGGTGTAGTCGCCGGCCTGCCCGGACAGGTCCCCGTAGCGGGCCAGGGCTTCGGCGCGCAGTGCTGCGACCAGGGCATCGCGGCGTTCGCGGCCGCCGACCACCAGCGCGTAGTCCGGGGCGATGCAGGTCTGGCCGCCGTTGAACCACTTGCCCGTGGCCAGGCGCGCGGCGGCCCGTTCCAGCGGATACGAGGGACAGACGATGGCCGGCGACTTGCCTCCCAGCTCCAGGGTCAGCGGGGTGAGGTTGGCCGCCGCGGCGGCCATGACCTTGCGCCCGACCGCGGTCGAACCGGTGAACACCAGGTGGTCCAGCGGCAGCGCGGCGAACGCCGCGCCGACGTCGGCGCCGCCCTGGGCCACGGCCACGCGGTCGGCGGGGAACACCTCCTGGAGCAACTCGCGCAGGAAGCGCGAGGTGGCGGGCGTGGCCTCGGAGGGCTTGAGGTAGACGTGGTTGCCGGCGGCGATCGCGGTGGCCAGCGGCACCAGCGCCAGGTTCACCGGGTAGTTCCACGGCGAGATCACCCCGACCACGCCCAGCGGCTCGCTGCGCAGCTGCGCGCGCGCCGGCCACAGCCGCCAGCCGGCCGAAACCCGGCGCGGCCGCATCCAGCCGCGCAGGTTGCGCAGCAGCAGGTCGATGGTGGACAGCACCGGCATGGCCTCGGCCAGCAGGCTTTCCTCGCGCGGGCGGTGGCCGAAGTCGGCGGCGATCGTTTCCACCATCCGCGGCAGGCCCGCCTTCAGCGCCGCGCGCAGGGCGCGCAGGTCGTCGCGCCGCTGCGCATAGCCGGGGCGCTGCCCTTGCCAGGCCGCGCGCAGGCGCTGCAGGGTGGGCGCGAGTTCGGCCACCGCGGTGGGCGGGTCGACGGGCAGGGACTTGGCGGGGGCGGCAGGGGCATCCATGCGCGCAGTGTAGGGCCGCGCGCCGCCGCGCCTACAATGCGCCCATGCAAACGCCCAACCTGCGCCCCTACCTCGAACGCTCGCCCGTGCTCGGCCAGCGCGTGTACCTGGACCCGGCCGCCGTCGTGATCGGCGACGTGGAGCTGGGCGACGAGGTCTCGGTGTGGCCGGGCTGCGTGCTGCGCGGCGACGTCAACCACATCCGCATCGGCGCGCGCAGCAACATCCAGGACGGCACCATCATCCACACCAGCCACCACAGCCCGTACAACAAGGGCGGCTACCCGACCCTGGTCGGCGAGGACGTGACCGTCGGCCACGGTGCGATCCTGCACGCCTGCACCATCGCCGACCTGTGCCTGGTCGGCATGGGCGCCCGCGTGCTCGACGGTGCCCGGGTGGAGAAGTACGGCTTCGTCGGCGCGGGCGCGGTGGTCGGTCCGGGCAAGGTGGTGGGCGAGGCCGAGCTGTGGCTGGGCAATCCGGCGCGCTTCGTGCGCAAGCTGGGCGAGCGCGAGATCGAGAGCCTGCACTACTCGGCCGCGCACTACGTGCGCCTGAAGGACGCCTACCTGGGGATGGCGCCGGCCGGCTGATCCGGCGTGGTGGCCGCCTCCAGCGCGGCCAGGATCGCCAGCGCCTCGGCGCGGCTGGCGCCGCACATCTCCGGGCCCGGGCGCAGCGAGGCGCACACGGCCGGCCGTTCCGGACGGCCGAACAGGCGGCAGCGCAGGGCCGCGTCCAGTTGCGGGCAGGGCATGCCCGCCGGCTTGCCGTGCGGCAGGCCGGGGATCGCCGAGGAGATCGACGGGGCGGTGCAGCAGGCGGCGCAACCGCTGCGGCACGCGAAGGCGGGGGCTGCCGGCGGATGCATGCGCCCAGTGTAGGCCCTGGTGGCGCCCGTCTGGGGCGGAGCCCCGCCGCATTTGACCGCCAGGCGGCGCTCCACCTTTGCAGGCTGGGGTTCGTGGTCGCGTGACCTTCTTCACTGGCTGGCAGGAATGGGTCGGCGAGGATGGACCGGTCCTTCGAGAGGAATTGCGCAATGAGCAACGGACCCGGCTCCGCGGGCAACGTGATTGCCGCCATCTGCAGCCTCGTCGTGCCCGGCCTGGGCCAGCTGGTGCAGGGGCGGGTGCTTTCGGCCGTGCTGTGGTTCCTCGCCGCCTGCGTCGCCGGCGGCCTGACCTGGCTGCTGACCCTGTCGCTGTTCCCGTTCGGCTGGTTCGTGGTCAGCGTGCTGTCGTGCATCAGCGCCGCGGTGTATCGCCGGCAGGGTGCCTGAGCCGGGCTTTGCGCGGCCCGCTCAGGCCGCGCGTGGCCCTGCCGCGCTGATCGCGCGCAGCGCGCCCCAGCCCAGCAGGGCCAGGCCCACCGCGGACGCCAGCGCAAACAGCATCACCGCCGCGCTGTACAGCGCCAGCCAGGTGCCCAGGGATTCGCCGCCGCCGGCCATGCCGCGGGCCAGCACCCAGCCCTGGCCGAGGCTGGCCAGCAGGCGCAGCAGGGACGCGAGCAGGACCACCAGGGCGCCGGCCACGGCCAGCCTGCGGCCGGGGGCGCCGGTGCGGGTACGGATGCGCAGAAGGGCCAGCACCAGGCTGGCGGCCAGCAGTTCCGGCAGCTGGTAGGCCAGCATGGTCAGCAACTGGGTCGGCATCTGCTGGCCTCAGTCCGCGGTGACCAGGCGCGCGTGTTGCGCGCGCAGTTCCTCGTACACCGGCTGGGTGTCCGGGCGCACGCCGTGCCAGGCCTCGAAGGCCTCGGCCGCCTGTTCGACCAGCATGCCCAGGCCGTCGACCACGCGCAGGCAGCCGGCGGCGCGCGCCCAGGCCAGGAACGGGATCGCCGCCTCGCCGTAGTTGATGTCCACCGCCACGGTGCGGCTGTTGACCAGGGTGATCGGGGCGTTGAACGCGCCGGCGCCGGTGCCGCGCGCGGCCGAGGTGGCGTTGACGATCAGCTCGAAGTCGCCCTGGTTGGCAAGGTCGTCCCAGTAGCGCGAATAGGCGCGGCCGGGCTGGCCCAGCGCGTCGACCAGGGTGTCGGCGCGCGCGGCGGTGCGGTTGACCACCGCCAGTTCCAGCACGCCGGCCTCCAGCAGCGCGCCGGCCACGCCGCGCGCGGCGCCGCCGGCGCCCAGCAGCAGGGTGCGGCGGCCGCGCAGGTCCAGGCCGTGGCGGCCGGTGAGGTCGCGCACCAGGCCGGCGCCGTCGGTGTTGTCGCCATGCCACTGGCCGTCGCGCCAGGTCAGGGTGTTGACCGCCTGCGCGGCGCGCGCGCGCGGGGTGAGGCTGGCGCACAGCGCGTGCGCCTGTTCCTTCAGCGGCATGGTGACGTTGCCGCCGCGGCCACCGCCGGCGGCGAACGCCGCGAGGATGTCGGCGAACGCTTCCGGCGGGGCATCGATGGCCGTGTACTGCAGGGCGATGCCGGTCTGCCGGGCGAAGGCTGCATGGATCCGCGGCGACAGCGAATGGGCGATGGGGTGGCCAAACACGGCATAGCGGACTTCGGGCATGGCGTCCTCGACGTTGCGGTGGTGGGGCCAATGGCGGCTAGACTGCCCGGCCCGGGACTACGGACCGAGCCATGCGAAGCCACCTGCGGACGGCCCTTTGCCTGAGTCTACTCCTGCCGGCCAGTGCGTCCGGCCTGGCCGAGTTTGGCATCGAGGGCCTGTGGACCGTGTCCACGCGCGACGATGAGCTGCGCGGCAGCGTTTCCCCGGACGGGCAGTGGCTGGCCTGGGCCAGCGACCGTGCCGGTGGCGCCGGCGGCATGGACCTGTGGATCGCCCGCCGCGACGGCATCCGCTGGGTCGATCCGCAGCCGCTGCCGTTCAACACCCCCGGCACCGAGACCGAGCCGGCGTTCTCGCCGGACGGACGCTGGCTGTACTTCGCCTCCGAACGCGAGGATGGCCGCGGCGGCCTGGACCTGTACCGGGTGGCATTCGACGGCCAGCGCTGGGGCACGCCGGAGCCGCTGGTCGCGCTCAACACGCCGGGCAACGAGCATTCGCCCACGCCCTCCGCGGACCGCCTGCTGTTCGCCAGCGATGGCCACCCCGGTGCCGGAGGGCTGGACCTGTACGCCGCGCGGATCCTTCCCGATGGCAGTTTCGTCCTGGCCGGCGCCCTGCCGGGCGTCAACACCCGGATCGACGAACTGGACGTGCTGGAGCTGGACGGCGGCCGCGCGCTGCTGTTCGCGCGGCGCGATCCGGCCAGTGGCCGCTCGCGCCTCCACCTGGCGGCCTGCCAGGGCGTGGCTTATGCCGCGCAGGGTCCATGGGGGCTGTCCTTCAACACCGAGGACCGCGACACGCGGGCGCCGGTGGTCGATCTTTCGCGCCCGGCCGACCTGCTGGTCACCGGCTCGGCGCCGGCGCCGAAGGCCGGCAAGGGTGATCTGTACCGGGTCGCCGTGCCGACCCTGCGCGGGGCCGACGGCTGCATGCCCGGCGCCTGAGCGCCGGGCCGCCCGCAGGCCGGCGTGGCTCAGTCCTCGCGCAGCCAGCGCGCCACGTCCAGCGCGTAGTAGGTCAGTACGCCGTCGGCGCCGGCGCGCTTGAACGCCAGCATCGCCTCCATCGCGCAGGCCTTCTCGTCCAGCCAGCCGTTGGCCGCGGCCGCCTTGAGCATCGCGTACTCGCCGCTGACCTGGTAGGCGAAGGTCGGCACGCCGAAGGCGTCCTTCACCCGGCGGATCACGTCCAGGTAGGGCAGGCCAGGCTTGACCATGACCATGTCCGCGCCCTCGGCGATGTCCAGCTCCACCTCGCGCAGGGCCTCGTCCGAATTGGCCGGGTCCATCTGGTAGGTGAACTTGTTGCCCTTGCCGAGGTTGCCGGCGCTGCCGACCGCGCTGCGGAACGGGCCGTAGAACGCGCTGGCGTACTTGGCCGCGTAGGACATGATCCGGGTGTTGATGAAACCGGCGTTCTCCAGCGCCTCGCGGATGGCGCCGATGCGGCCGTCCATCATGTCCGAGGGCGAGAGGATGTCGACGCCGGCCTCGGCGTGCACCAGCGACTGCCTGACCAGCGCTTCGATGGTCTCGTCGTTGAGGATGTAGCCGGACTCGTCGATCAGCCCGTCCTGGCCATGGGTGGTGTACGGGTCCAGCGCCTGGTCGCTCATCACGCCCAGCTCGGGGAAGCGCGACTTCAGGGCGCGGATGGCGCGCGGGACGATGCCGTCCGGATCCCAGGCGATGCGGCCGTCGGCGGTCTTGGCTGCCGGATCGGGCACGCCGAACAGGTCCAGCACCGGCACGCCCAGCTCCAGCGCCTGCTCGGCCACGCGCAGCAGCTCGTCGATCGACAGCCGCTCCACGCCCGGCATCGAGGGCACCGGTGCGCGGCCCTTCTCCTCGTGGACGAAGACCGGGTAGATCAGGTCGTTGGTGGTCAGCACGTTCTCGCGCATCAGGCGGCGGGAGAACTCGTCGCGCCGCATCCGGCGCGGGCGGATCAGGGGATAGGACATGGATGGCTCCTTGCAGGCCTGGAATGATACGCCCCGGGCCGGCGCCGCTTCCCCGGACCGATTGTCCCGCCCGCCGGGCGGTTCGCGGCCGATTCACCCGGCCGGGGGGAACATCCGGCCACCACCATCGGACCCAGGGGGAACCGCCATGCGCCACATGAAGCCACTTATCGCCGCGTCCCTGGCCGGCCTGCTGCTGGCCGGCTGCGCCGGCACATCCAAGGTCATGCTGGGCCAGGCGCGGCCGCCGATCGACCCGTCCCAGGTGCAGATCTACTCGGTGCCGCCGCCGGGCTCGCAGGACATCGCCCAGCTGGAAGCCTCCAGCGCGGTCGGCTTCGGCACCCAGGGCCAGACCGACGCTGCGGTGGCGCGGCTCAAGCGCGAGGCCGCGGCGCTGGGCGCCAACGGCGTGGTGCTGGTGGGCGTGGGTTCGTCCGGATCGCCGGTGGGCATGTCGGTGGGCGCCGGCAGCTTCGGGCGCCACACCGCCGGCGGCCTCAGCGTGGGCATCCCGACCACGCAGAAGAAGGCGGCCGGCGTCGCCATCTGGGTGCCGCCGGGGGCGGTGGCGCCGCAGCCGGAACCGGGCAGCCGGCCAGGGGCCTCCGTGCCGGTGGAGCCGGGCAACTGAAAGCAGGAACGCCGGCCCTGGGCCGGCGTTCCTGTCCTGGGGGCCGCTGCGGCTGTGGCCCGGACGAGCGAAGCGCGTCCGGGAACAAAGCCGCGCCTCAGCGCCCGGGCTTGAGGCAGCGCCCGAAGAAGTCCTCGGCCAGGCGGTAGCGGTGCAGCGCGTCGGCGCCGGACAGGCCGTGGCGGGCACCGGGGTAGGCCATCATCTCGAACGGCTGGCCGCGCTTCTGCAGCGCCGACATCACCGCGGTGGCGTTGGTGAACAGCACGTTGTCGTCGGCCATGCCGTGCAGCAGCAGCAGCTTCGGCGCCTTGGGGCCGACCAGGCCGTCGATGTGCTCCAGCACGCGCGCGGCGCGGTAGCCGTCCGGGTTGGAGGCCGGCAGGCCCATGTAGCGCTCGGTGTAGTGGGTGTCGTACAGGCCCCAGTCGCTGACCGGGGCGCCGGCGATGCCGCAGGCGTAGGCATCGGTGCGCGCCAGCAGCATCAGGGTCATGTAGCCGCCATTGGACCAGCCGTGCACGCCGATGCGCGCCGCATCCACCCACGGCTGCGACTTCAGCCACTCGATGCCGCGCAGCTGGTCGTCCACCTCCACCGTGCCCTGGCGGCGGTACAGCGCGCCGCCGAAGTCGCGGCCGCGGCGCGGGGTGCCGCGGTTGTCCAGCGAGAACACCACGTAGCCGTTCTGCGCCAGGTACTGGTTGAACATGCCGTCGCCGCGGCCGGCCCAACTGCGGGTCACGGTCTGGGTGGCCGGGCCACCGTAGACGTAGACCACCACCGGGTATTTCTTCCCGGGGTCGAAGCCGGCCGGGCGGATCAGGCTGTAGTGCAGCTCGGTGCGGCCGTCGGCCGCGGCCAGGGTGCCGAACTCCACCGGCAGCTGCGCCTGGCGGTAACGCGCGAACGGATGCGCCGGATCGGCCGGGTCGTTGCGCAGCAGGGTGGCCAGGCGGGTGCCGTCGTTGCGGTACAGCTCGGTCTGCGGCAGGGTGGATTCGTTGGACCAGGAGTCCACGTACACGCTGGCGTTGCGCGCGAAGCTGGCGCCGTGCGTGCCCGGCTCCTTCGACAGCTTCTCCACCGCGCCGCCGGCCAGCGGCACGCGGTAGACGTGCTTCTCCAGCGGCGAATCCAGGGTGCCGGAGAACCAGGCGTAGCCGGCCTCGGCGTCCACCGCCAGCAGCTCGTCCACCACCCATTCGCCGGAGGTCAGCGCGGTCAGCTGGCTACCGTCCTCGCTGGCGATGTACAGGTGCTGGTAGCCGCTGCGCTCGGAGGCCCACAGGAAGCGGCCGTCGGGCAGGAAGCGCAGGGCGTTGTGCAGCGGCACCCAGGTCGGCGAGGTCTCGGTCACCAGCACGCGCTGCCGGCCGCTGGCCAGGTCGGCCTCGACCAGCTCCAGCCGCTGCTGGTCGCGCGACTGGCGCTGGAAGGTCAGGCGCTGCGGGTCGCGCCAGTCCACGCGCGGCAGGTAGATGTCCTGTTCCTTGCCCAGGTCGATCCAGCGCGGCCTGGCGCCGGCGCGCGGGGCGATGGTGGCCAGCTGCACGCGCACGTTGGGATCGCCGGCGGCGGGGTAGCGCTGGTCCACCACCACGGTGCGGTCGGCGTGCACCTCGTGGCGCTGGCGCAGCGGCACGGGCGATTCGTCGATGCGGATGAAGGCGATGGCGCTGTCGTCCGGCGCCCACCAGTAGCCGGTGTGGCGGCCCATCTCCTCGTCGGCCACGAACTCGGCCACGCCGTTGGCGATGGTGTCGCTGGCGTCGTGGGTCAGGCGGATCTCGCGGCCGCTTTGCAGGTCGATCACCCACAGGTCGCGGTCGCGCACGAAGCTGGCGTAGCCGCCGCGCGGCGACAGCTTCGGGTCGGTGGCGAAGCCCTCGCCCGAGGTCAGCTTGCGCACCGCCTCGCGGCCTTCGCGGGCCAGGTCGTACAGGTACAGCTCGCCGCCCAGCGGGAACAGCAGGGCCTTGCCGTCCGGCGACCACTGGTAGTCGACGATGCCCGAGAGCGAGGCGATGCGCTGGCGTTCGCGCCGCGCCTTTTCCGCCTCGCTGAGCACTTCCTCGCCCGGCAGCACCACGCTGGAGTCCACCAGCATGCGGGTCTGGCCGCTGGCCACGTCGTATTCCCACAGGTCCAGGCGGTTGCGGTCGTTCTCCTTGCCACGCAGGAAGGTCACCCGCGCGCCGTCGGGCGAAACCTTCGGCTTCATCAGCGTCGGGCCGGACAGCGGCGCGCTGCCGGTGATCGCCTCGAGGGTGAGCTTTTCTCCCGCCGGCGCGGCGGTGGCAGGGGCGGGTTGCGTCATGGCGAAGGCAAGCAGCAACGGCGAGACGAGGGCCGGGAAGAAGGCAAGGCGCATGCAGGCATCCGGTAAGGCGACATCCGGGCATTGTAGACGGCGTGCGCCGGACCGCGCCGCGCGTGGCGCGCCGCCGCTACCGGGGCCGCAAGGCGCATCGCGGCGGTGCTGCGCGCACGCCAGGATTGACAGCCGTGGCGTGTCCCAGCAGAGTCCCGCCGCGGGCTTGCATGGACGCGCCCGGGCAGCGCCGCAGGACTGCGGCGGCGAGCCCCGGCCGGCCTGTGGCCCTTCCGGTCCGGCCTGTTGGGGGATGCATTGAAGGTTTCGCGATTGCTGGCGGCGGCGTCCATGCTCGCCGCGATGACCGTGGTCGATGGCGCATGCGCGCTGACGGTCGCCGACTACGAGGCGCAGCGGGATTCGGCCGATGCGGAAGTGCGCATCGCCCAGGGCATCTACCTGCTGGGACTGGGCAACGGCTTCACCTATGCCAATGCCGCCCTGGCCACCGGCGGCCAGCGTCCGCTGTACTGCGCGCCGCCGAAGCTGGCGCTGAACGAGGACAACTACCGGCGGATCATCGACGAGGCCCTGCGCAAGGCCCGCGAGGACGGCCGGGTGCGCGACGAGGAGCCGGTCGAGTTGTTCCTGCTGATCGGCCTGTCCCGCACCTTCCCCTGCGCCTAGGCGCGAGGAACGCGGATCGCGGCGCCACGGCATTACCCCGTCTGCCGCGGCGGGCGTGGCCCGGGCCGGGTGCGGGAGGCGTTCCGGCCGGGCATGTCCTGGTCCAACACCGCCCCGGGTGTGGGCGCTGGTGGCGGGCGCGGGCACGAGGTTCTTCCATTGCCCGCGCAAGTGCCTGCCGTCGCTGCGTACGGGCTGGTTGCCGCCCGGAACGGCTTCCGGCGGCGCCCGCCGCACCCGATAATCCGTCGCCCGACACGGGTCGGAAGTCCGCGCCATCCCCGCGGATGGCGCTTCTCGCATGCGTCTTGAGCAAGGAACGTTTGTGGCGAAAGTCAGGGGGAATCCGCTAGTCAACTGCCCGCATTGCCAGCAGGCCATCGGCGATGAGCACCATCGCATCTGGTGCACCGCCTGCGGCAACAACCTGCCGCGCGAGGTCCTGGAACAGATCCCGGGCCTGCGCGCCGAACTGCAGCGGCTGGACCAGGAGGCGGCGGCGCGCGCGGCCGCGGCCGCCAGCGAGGTGCCGGACAGCGAGGGCCGGAACGCCAAGTTCCTGGGCCGGGCGCTGGGCTGGGTCACCGTGGTCGGCGCGGTGGTGTGCGTGGTCGGGTCCGGCTTCGATCCGTTCTGGATGCTGCTGGCCCTTGGCGGCACCCTCAACGGCCTGTTCTTCGGCTACCTGCTGTCCAAGGTCGGCAGCATCCTGCTGCACCTGGAGCGGCAGCAGGCGGCCGCCGCACCGGCCGCGCCGGCCGGCGAGGGCTGAGCCGCCGGCCGCGGCGCCGCGTTGCACGGGCGGCCACGCCGGGTGGCCGCCCGCTGCCTCAGCGGCCGAACAGGTGCTTGCGCTCTTCCTCGGTCAGCGGCTTGCCGGCGTTCGGGTTGACCTGCCGGGTCAGGGCGTAGGCACGCTGGGTGGCCGGGCGCGCGGCGATGCTGGCGTGCCAGCGGCGTACTTCCGGATACGGCTCCAGGTCCAGCGGTGCCTTCGTGTACGGGTTGATCCACGGATAGGCGGCCATGTCGGCGATGGTGTAGTCATCGCCGGCGATGAAGGCGCGGCCCTGCAGGCGCCTGTCGAGCACGCCCAGCAGGCGCTGCACCTCGCGGGTGTAGCGGTCGATCGCGTACTCGATCCGCTCAGGCGCGTACACGGTGAAGTGCCCGTACTGGCCGGTCATCGGGCCCTGGCCGGCGATCTGCCAGGCCAGCCACTGGTCCACCTCGACGCGGCCGCGCAGGCCTTCGCCGCCGAAGCGCCCGGTCTTGTCGGCCAGGTAGCGCAGGATCGCGCCGGACTCGAACACGGTGACCGGCTCGCCCAGGTCGTTGGGCTCGCGGTCGATGATCGCCGGCATCTTGTTGTTGGGCGAGAACGCCAGGAACTCCGGCCTGAACTGGTCGCCCTTGCCGATGTCCACCGGCTTGATGGTGTAGGGCAGGCCGGATTCCTCCAGGAACAGGGTGATCTTGTGGCCGTTGGGGGTGGGCCAGTAGTACAGCTCGATCATGCGCTTGCCTCCGCTTCGGAACGGCGAGTGTAGGGCCGCGGAGGGCATGGCCCCGTGGGCGCCGGTGGTCCGCTGCGTTGCAGCCGGGGCCCGCCGCCGGGACCGCCCCGCCGCCCGCCGGTCCGCCGGCCGCTTGGCAGCCGGGCCGGCGCGCCGCTAACCTGCGCCGTCTTTTCCGCAGTGCAGCACCCACCCATGTCGCAGCCCACGCCCCGCCGCCCGCTCAGTCCGCTGTCCTCGCTGATCTTCGCCTCGCGCTGGTTGCAGCTGCCCCTGTACCTGGGCCTGATCCTGGCGCAGTGCGTCTACGTGTTCCTGTTCGCCAAGGAGCTGTGGCACCTGGTCCACGACGCGCCGAGCATGGGCGAGCAGCAGATCATGCTGATCGTGCTGGGCCTGATCGACGTGGTGATGATCTCCAACCTGCTGGTGATGGTGATCGTCGGCGGCTACGAGACCTTCGTCTCGCGCCTGGGCCTGGAAGGCCATCCGGACCAGCCGGAGTGGCTGAGCCACGTCAACGCCTCGGTGCTCAAGGTGAAGCTGGCGATGGCGATCATCGGCATCTCCTCGATCCACCTGCTGAAGACCTTCATCGCCGCCGGCACCCTCAACGGCCTGCCGTTCTGCCCGCCGGAGCTGGTCGCCACCGCCGCCTCCAATGTCGGCGCCGCCCGCTGCAACGCGCTGACCACCGATGGCGTGCTGTGGCAGACCATCATCCACATCGTGTTCATCCTGTCGGCCATCGGCATCGCCTGGACCGACAAGCTGATGACCCACAACAGCCACAAGCGCGAGCACGGCAGCCACTGAGCCGTCGCGCCGCCCGCCGCGACCGCGCGGGACAGGAATGCCGGAGGGCCGCCGCAGGGCGGCCCTTCGTCGTTCATGTATCCGCGGAATCCGGCGCGGACGCACGCCGGGGCTGCCTCCGCTTCCCCTGCGGCAGGGCCCGGCGCATGAATCGCAGGCACGCGTCTCACGGCCTGCGCCCCCCGAACCCGTAAAATGCGCCCATGGATGTCTCCCACCTTCTCGACGGCCTCAACAGCGCCCAGCGCGAGGCCGTCTCGGCCCCGCCCGGCCATTACCTCGTGCTGGCCGGCGCCGGCTCCGGCAAGACCCGCGTCCTCACCCACCGCATCGCCTGGCTCAACGAGGTCCACGGCGTGCCGGCGCACGGGATCCTCGCGGTCACCTTCACCAACAAGGCCGCCGGCGAGATGCGTTCCCGCGCCGACATGCAGCTGCGCAGCGGCAGCCGCGGCATGTGGATCGGCACCTTCCACGGCATCGCCCACCGCCTGCTGCGCCTGCACTGGAACGAGGCCAGGCTGCCGGAGTCGTTCCAGGTGCTGGACAGCGACGACCAGCAGCGCCTGGTCAAGCGCGTGGTGCAGCAGCTGGAGCTGGACGAGGGCCGCTTCCCGCCGCGCCAGATCGCCTGGTGGATCAACGCGCAGAAGGACGAGGGCCGCCGCCCGCAGCACATCCAGGCGGTCAACGACCCGTGGACCGAGTCCATGCGCCGCGCCTACGAGCTGTACCAGGAGCGCTGCGACCGCGCCGGCCTGGTCGACTTCGCCGAGCTGCTGCTGCGCGCGCACGAGCTGCTGCGCGACAACCCGGCCCTGCTGGGCCACTACCGCGCCCGCTTCCGCGAGCTGCTGATCGACGAGTTCCAGGACACCAACGCCATCCAGTACGCCTTCGTGCGCGTGCTGGCCGGCGACAGCGGCCGCGTATTCGTGGTCGGCGACGACGACCAGGCCATCTACGGCTGGCGCGGCGCCAGGGTGGAGAACGTGCAGCAGTTCCTGCGCGATTTCCCCGGCGCGCAGACCATCCGCCTGGAGCAGAACTACCGCTCCACCGCCAACATCCTCAACGCCGCCAACGCGGTGATCGCGCACAACCCCGACCGCATCGGCAAGCAGCTGTGGACCGACAGCGGCGAGGGCGAGCCGGTGGACGTATACGCGGCCTACAACGAGATGGACGAGGCGCGCTTCGTGGTCGAGCGCCTCCGCCAGTGGGTGCGCGACGGCGGCAGCTGGCGCGAGGCGGCGGTGCTGTACCGCTCCAACGCGCAGTCGCGCGCGCTGGAAGAGGTGCTGCTGTCCGAACAGGTGCCGTACCGCGTCTATGGCGGCATGCGCTTCTTCGAGCGCGCCGAGATCAAGGACACGTTGGCCTACCTGCGCCTGGTCGCCAGCCGCGCAGACGACGCCGCGTTCGAGCGCACGGTCAACACCCCGGCGCGCGGCATCGGCGACCGCACCCTGGACGAGATCCGGCGCCGCGCCCGCGAGCGCTCGCAGTCGCTGTGGGATGCGGCCACCGCGCTGGTGGCCGAGAACGCCCTGGCCGCGCGCGCGCGGAATGCCGTCGCCGGCTTCCTTGCCCTGATCGAGGCGCTGGACGCGGAAACCGCCGACCTGGCGCTGAAGGACCGAGTGGACCACGTGCTGGCCCGCTCCGGCCTGCGCCAGCACTGGGCCAGCGAGGCCCGCGGCCAGCTCGACGCCGAGTCGCGCCTGGAGAACCTGGACGAGCTGGTGTCGGTGGCCTCGCGCTTCTCCCGCGCCGAGCTGGACGACGACCAGGAAAGCATGAGCGAGCTGGTCGCCTTCCTGTCCTATGCGGCGCTGGAGGCCGGCGAAGGCCAGGCCCAGGCCGACGAGGACGGGGTGCAGCTGATGACCCTGCATTCGGCCAAGGGCCTGGAATTCCCGCTGGTGTTCCTGGTCGGCGTGGAAGAGGGCGTGTTCCCCAGCAGCAAGTCGCTGGAGGAGCAGGGGCGGCTGGAGGAGGAGCGGCGCCTGGCGTACGTGGGCATCACCCGCGCGCGGCAGAAGCTGGTGCTGACCTATGCCGAGAGCCGCCGCATCCACGGCATGGACATGTACGGCCTGCCCTCGCGCTTCCTGCGCGAGATCCCCGGGCACCTGCTCAACGAGGTGCGCCCGCGGGTGCAGGTGGCGCGGCCGATGGCGGCGCCACCGCGCACCCAGGTGCACCCGGCGATCGAGGCCCCGGCCATCGCCCTGGGCCAGGCGGTGGTGCATCCCAGCTTCGGCCGCGGCGTGGTCACCGATTACGAGGGCAGCGGCGCCCACGCCCGGGTGCAGGTGAACTTCGACGAGGCCGGCAGCAAGTGGCTGGTGCTGGCCTTCGCCAAGCTGCAGCCGGTCTGAGCCGGCGGCCCGGGCGGGGCGGCGGCGTATCTGCCGCCATCACGCCCGCGGGGGTGCAATATGCGCAGTCCCGCGCCTGGAGGCCGCCATGTACCGACGCATCCTGATCGCCACCGACGGTTCCGAGCTGGCCGGCAAGGGCCTGGACCACGGCCTGGACCTGGCCCGCGCGGTGGGCGCGCACGTGGTCGTGGTCACCGTGACCGAGCCGTGGATGCCGGCCTTCGACGACGCTCTTGCGCTGTCGGCCGATCCGGACATGCAGCGCGAATACCGTGAAGGCTGCGAGCGCTCGGCCCAGCGCATCCTCGCCGATGCCGCCGCCCAGGCGGCCGCCGCCGGCGTCGCCTGCACCACGGTGCACGTGCCCGACGGGCATCCGTCGGACGCCATCGTGCATGCGGCCGGGGAGCAGGGCGCCGACCTGGTGGTGATGGCCTCGCACGGTCGTCGCGGCCTGGGCAAGGTGCTGCTGGGCAGCCAGACCGAAGCGGTGGTGGCGCGTTCGAAGGTGCCGGTGCTGGTCGTGCGCTGAGCGTGCGCGGCCGTCAGGCCGCACCGCCGAGGTGCTCGTGCAGGATCGTGGCACCGATGACGATCATCACGATGCCGCCGGCCAGCTCCGCGCGGCGACCGACCAGGGCACCGAACACGCGCCCGAGCAGGATGCCGATGGTGACCATCACCATCGTGCACAGGCCGATAACCAGGGCGACTACCGCGATTGGCGCATCCAGGAAGGCCAGGCTCACGCCCACCGCCATCGCATCGATGCTGGTGCCCAAGGCAAGCAGCGCCATGTTCCAGAAGCCGTGGCGCCGAGCCGGATTTTCTCCGTCCTCGTCGTCGTCCGGGTGGATGCCGTGCCAGATCATGTGCAGGCCCAGCAGGACCAGCAGGGCGAACGCGATCCAGTGGTCCCATGCGGTGATGTAACGCGCCGCGGCGATACCCAGCAGCCAGCCGATCACCGGGGTGATGCCCTCGATCACGCCGAACAGCAGCCCGGTGCGCAGGGCCAGGCCAATGCCGGGGCGCTGCATCGCCGCGCCCTTGCCCACGGCCGCGGCGAAGGCATCGGTGGACATGGCCAGGCCGATCATGAGGATGGAAAGTGGGCGCATCGGGAATACCAGGCTGGACAACGGACACGGCCGGCTGGCGCCCAGCCTCGGACGCGTCAGCCAACCGTTGGTCTCGCCAGTCCTTGCGGTGTCCGCGCCACGGCCATGGGCCGAGTGTGTTGACGCGGACGCCCTGCCATTGCGGCGGGGCAGGCTACTCCCCAAACGAGGACGGACAGGATACCACACAGGCCGTCATCGCCGCCGCGGCGGCACCGAGACGTGCAGGTGCCCGGGCACGTGCCAGCGCCAGGGGAACTCCACCGCGCGGCTGATGCCGATGCGCGGGCCGACCACGGGCGCATCCGGCGGCGGGGTGCCGTCGCAGGCGATCCACAGGCCACGGTCGCCGCCGACCAGGTCGGCGCCGTCGAACGCGCCGGTGATGCCGAAGGCCTGCGACAGCTTGCCCGGGCCGCTGGCCAGGTCACGCTCGCGCCGCGCGCGTGGCCGCGCCTGGCGCATCAGCTCCACGCCCAGCAGTGGTTCGGCCGCGCGCAGCAGCACGCCGTAGCCCTGGCCGACCTCGCCGCACACCGCGTTGCTGCCCCAGTGCATGCCGTAGGTGAAGTACACGTACAGGTGCCCGGCCTCGCCGAACATGGTCGCCGTGCGCGTGGTGGGGCCGCGGAACGAGTGCGCCGCCGGGTCCTCGCTGCCGGCATAGGCCTCGACCTCGACGATGCGCGCGGCGCGGCCGTCGCTGCGCACCAGGATCTTGTTCAGCAGTTCGGGCGCCACCTCGGCCGGATGGCGGCGGTAGAACTCGCGCGGCAGCACCTGCCAGCCGGGGTCGGGGAGTTCGCTCACGGGCTCGGATGGGATCCGGGGAAACGGGCTGCAGCCTAGCGTGCCGGCGCGCGCCCGTGCGTCATTGCCGCCAGGGCATGACCGCCGGCCCCCTGCCAAGCTGCACATGCGAAGGCGGGAAACGGGGTTAGCATCGGCGGACCGCGAGCCGCCAACGGAGTCCGTTCCATGAACACCTCTTCGCGTCGCCGCTTCCTCGCCCAGTCGTTGCTGGCCACCTCCGCCGTCGCCAGCGCCACCCTGCTGGGAACCCCGGGCCGGCTGTGGGCTGCCGGGCAATCCGGTGCTTCCCCGCTGCTGACCCGCCCGGTCCCGTCCACCGGCCAGCAGCTGCCGGTGATTGGCGCCGGCACCTCCGGCAGCTACGACGTGGACTTCGGTACGCCCGAATACCAGGCCCTGGAGGAGGTCGCGCGGATCTTCTTCGAGGGCGGCGGCGCGGTGATCGACACCTCGCCCAACTACGGCCGCTCCGATGCGGTGGTGGGCCGCCTGCTGGCCGACGGCGGCTGGCGCGATCGCTGTTTCCTGGCCACCAAGATCGCCGCCGACAGCCGCGAGGCGGCGCAGGCGCAGTGGGCCGAGTCGCTGCGCCGGCTGCGCACCGACCGCGTGGAACTGTTGCAGGTGCACAACATGCGCGACTGGCGCCGGCAGCTGCCCTACGCGCGCGAGCTCAAGGCCCAGGGCAAGGCGAAGTACGTGGGCATCACCCACTACACCGACGCCGGCCTGGCGGAAATGGAGCAGATCCTGCGCACGGAGGCGCTGGACTTCATCCAGATCCACTACTCGGTCAACTCCACCAACGCGGCGAAGACTGTGCTGCCGTTGGCGCGGGACCGCGGCGTGGCGGTCCTCATCAACCGCGCCTTCGACGACGGCCGACTGTTCGCCCAGGTGCGCGGCAAACCGCTGCCCGGCTGGGCCGCCGAGGTCGGCGTGGGATCCTGGGCGCAGATGTTCCTGAAGTTCGCCATCAGCCATCCGGCGGTGACGGTGGTGATCCCGGCCACCGGCAAGCCGGAGCGCCAGCGCGACCAGCTCGCGGCCGGCACCGGCCCGCTGCTGGACCAGGCGCAGCAGCGCGAGCTGGTGCGGATGTTCTCCGCCTGAGCCGGCGCCGATGACGTCCTCGCCGGATTCCGCCCGCCGCCAGCCCCTGCTGTCGCGCCTGTTCGGCGTGCAGCCGCACGAAGCGCCTGCGGTCGGCGCCGGCCTGGCGATGTTCTTCCTGCTGTTCACCGGCTACTTCATGCTGCGGCCGGTGCGCGAGACCTTCGGCGTGGCCGGGGGCGTGGACAACCTGCAATGGCTGTTCACCGGCACCTTCCTGGCCACGGTCGCGGTGCTGCCGGTATTCGGCTGGATCGCCTCGAAGGTGCCGCGGCGGCGGATCGTGCCCTGGGTGTTCGGCGCGGTGGTGGCGACCCTGCTGGGTTTCGGTGCCAGCCTGCTGCTGCAGCCGGAGAACGTCTGGGTCGGGCGCGCGTTCTACATCTGGGTCTCGGTGGTCAACCTGCTGCTGATCTCGCTGGCCTGGAGCGTGCTGGCCGACGTGTTCGCGCCTTCGGAAGCCAGGCGCCTGTTCGCCCTGGTCGCCTCCGGCGCCAGCGCCGGAGGCCTGCTGGGGCCGGTGCTGACCACCCTGCTGGTGGGGACGCTGGGCCACGGTGGCCTGCTGCTGCTGTCCTCGCTGCTGATCGGCGCCAGCGCCGCCACCGCGCTGTGGCTGCACCGCTGGCGCGTCCGCCACCCGCTGCCGGCGCACGAGCGCGCGGCGGCACCGCCGCCGAAGCGGCTGGGCGGCAACCCGTTCGAGGGTGCCACCGACGTGTTCCGCTCGCCCTTCCTGCTGGGCATCTGCCTGTTCGTGGTGCTGCTGACCACGGTCACCACCTTCCTGTACTTCGAGCAGGCGCGGCTGGTGGCCGAGCTGTTCCCGCACCGCGAGCAGCAGACCCGGGTGTTCGGCCTGATCGATACCGTGGTCCAGGTGCTGGCCATCCTCACCCAGCTGTTCGTCACCGGCCACGTGGCCAGGAAGCTGGGCGTGGGCGTGCTGCTGGTGGCGGTGCCGCTGGTGATGGCCGCCGGCTTCCTGTGGCTGGCGCTGGCGCCGGTGTTCGCGGTGTTCGTGGTGGTGATGGTCGCCCGCCGCGCCGGCGAGTACGCGCTGGTGCGCCCGGGCCGGGAAATGCTCTACACGGTCGTGCCGGCGGCGCAGAAGTACAAGGCCAAGAACTTCATCGACACCGCGGTCTACCGCGGCGGCGACGCGCTCTCGGCCTGGGTCAAGCGCATGCTCGACCTGCTGGGCGAGCACCCGTCGCTGGCGTTGTTCATCGGCGCCGGCGTGGCCCTGGTCTGGGCCGGCACCGGCGTGGCCCTGGGCCGCGCCCAGCGCCGGCGCGAGGCGGCGGCGCAGTAGCGGGGCACGGCGCCGGTTCAGGGCGCCGCGGCCTCCGCCTCCAGCTCGAGGAACCCGCCGGACTGGCGCTGCCACAGCTGCGCGTACAGCCCGCCGGCGGCCAGTAGCTGCTCGTGCGTGCCCTGTTCGACGATCCGGCCCTGGTCCATCACCACCAGCCGGTCCATCGCCGCGATGGTCGACAGGCGGTGGGCGATGGCGATGACCGTCTTGCCCTGCATCAGCCGGTACAGGTTCTCCTGGATCACCGCCTCGACCTCCGAGTCCAGCGCCGAGGTGGCCTCGTCCAGCACCAGGATCGGCGCGTTCTTCAGCAGCACGCGGGCGATGGCGATGCGCTGGCGCTGGCCGCCGGACAGCTTGACGCCGCGCTCGCCGACCTGGGCGTCGTAGCCGCGGCGGCCCTTGGCGTCGACCAGTTCCATGATGAAGTCGTGGGCATTGGCCTGGCGCGCGGCCTCGACCATCTCCTCCTCGGTGGCGTCGGGGCGGCCGTACATGATGTTCTCGCGCACCGAGCGGTGCAGCAGCGAGGTGTCCTGGGTGACCACGCCGATCGCCGCGCGCAGCGAATCCTGGGTGACCGTGGCGATGTCGGTGCCGTCGACCAGGATGCGCCCGCCCTCGCGGTCGTAGAAGCGCAGCAGCAGGTTCACCAGGGTCGACTTGCCGGCGCCGGAGCGGCCGACCAGGCCGACCTTCTCGCCCGGCCGCACGTGCAGGTCCAGGCCCTCGATCACGCCGCCCTTCTTGCCGTAGTGGAAGGTCACGTGGTCGAAGCGGATGTCGCCGCGCACCGGGCCGATCGCCTTCGCCTCGGGCCTGTCGTCCACCGCGGCCGGCAGGGCGATGGAGTTGATGCCGTCCTGCACCGTGCCGATGTTCTCGAACAGCGCCGACATCTCCCACATGATCCACTGCGACATGCCCATCAGGCGCAGCACGAAGGCGATGGCCACGGCGATCGCGCCCACGCTCACCGCGTCCTGCATCCACAGGCCGATGCCGCTGGCGGCCACCGCGAACAGCAGCAGCATGTTGAGGGTGTCGTTGCTGACGTTGACGAAGGTCGCCAGCCGCATCTGCCGGTGCACGGTGCCGAGGAACTGGTCCATCGAGCCGCGCGCGTACTCCTCCTCGCGGCGCGAGTGCGAGAACAGCTTGACCGTGGCGATGTTGGTGTAGCTGTCCACGATCCGGCCGGTCATGGTCGAGCGCGCGTCGGCCTGCTCCTGGGCGACCTTGTTCAGGCGCGGGATCGCGTAGCGCAGCAGCGCCGCGTAGGCGACCAGCCAGCCGGCGAACGGCAGCATCAGCCGCCAGTCGGCCGAGGCCGCCACCAGCAGCGCGCCGCCGAAGTACACGACCACGTAGTTGCCCACGTCCAGCAGCTTGATCACCGTCTCGCGCACCGCCAGCGAGGTCTGCATCAGCTTGGTGGCGATGCGCCCGGCGAACTCGTTCTGGAAGTAGCCCATGGACTGGCGCAGCAGGTAGCGGTGCACCCGCCAGCGGATGCGCATGGGGAAGTTGCCCAGCAGGGTCTGGTGGATCACCAGCGAGCTGAGCAGGTTCAGCGCCGGCATCACCACCAGCACCACCGCGGCCATGGCGGCGAACTTCCAGCCTTCCTCGGCCAGGAAGGTGGCCGGCGTGTGGCTGGACAGGCGGTCCACGATCGAGCCGGTGAACGCGTACAGCGACACCTCGGTCACCGCGATCGCGGTGGTCAGCACCGCCATCAGCGCCAGCCACGGCTCGGTGCCGCGGGTGTAGTGCCGGCAGAACGCGTACAGCGAGCGTGGCGGCTGCACCACCGGCGCCGGCGGGTACGGGTCGATGCGGCGTTCGAACCAGCGGAACAGCCAGCTGCGGCGGGACGGGGTCGGTTGGGCGGGTGCGTCCATCGGGGATCTGCGGGGACCGTTCAGGCGGCGGCGTCGTAGGGAATCAGGAGGCGGGCCTGGCGCAGCGCGCCGGCCCACCAGCGCAGGCGCCACAGGGCCAGGCGCATCGCCTTGTGCGCGGGGTGCCCGCCCGGCAGCGTGCCGTCGGCGGCGAACTGGTCGCGCGCGTGGGCGAAGCTGACGCCGTCGCGCAGCGGCACCGCGTGCAGGCTGGCGAACACCTGCCGCAGCTGCTCCACCGCGCACAGCCCGCGGGAAAGGCCGCCGTAGGAGATGAAGGCCACCGGCTTGGCCTGCCAGGGGATGTAGACCGCGTCGATCATTGCCTTGAGCGCGGCCGGGTAGCCGTGATTGTACTCCGGGGTCACCACCAGGAATGCGTCCGCCTCGCGGACCTTGCGTTCCAGCGCCGCGCCGTCGCGGCCCTCCGGGGTGGCCGGGTCGAGGCGGTCGATGCTCCAGCCGCCCATCGCCTCGGCGTGGGCGACGGCCCAGGCGGCGATGGTGTCGCAGAAGCGCTGGCGGCGGTCGCTGCCGTACAGCAGGGCAAGGCGCAGGGTGGGGTCGGGCATGCGCGGACGCTCCTCGTCTTGGGGGTGTGGCAGGCTAGGACCTCAAGCAAACTTGAGGTCAAGCGATGGCGGCATCCCGCGGTCCGGCGCATCCGCGCGGCGGCGACTGGCTGAGCGTGGGCGAGGTGGCCAGGCGCAGCGGCCTGGCGGTTTCCGCGCTGCATTTCTACGAGGCCCGCGGCCTGATCCGCAGCGAGCGCAGCGCCGGCAACCAGCGCCGCTACCCGCGCGCGGTGCTGCGCCGGGTGGCGCTTATCAAGGTGGCGCAGCGCGCCGGCATCCCCCTGGCGGAGATCGCGCAGGCGCTGGCGACCCTGCCGCAGGACAAGGTGCCGACCCGCGCCGACTGGCGGCGGCTGTCGCACCAGTGGCGCGCCGAACTGGACGCGCGGATCGAGCGCCTGGTGCGCCTGCGCGACCAGCTGGACGGCTGCATCGGCTGCGGCTGCCTGTCGCTGCGCGAGTGCCCGCTGCGCAACCCGGGCGACGTGCTGGGCCGGCAGGGTCCGGGCGCGCGCCGGCTGGAGCCGGGCTGAGCCCGGCGCGGCTCACCAGGAGAACAGCTTCCAGTAGACCTGCGGCAGGTCCTCGGCGTCGTCGCGGTCCAGGGTGCCGTCGCCGTCGCGGTCGTACAGGTAGTACGCCGGGCCGCGCACCGGGGTGATGCGGACCATGCGCAGCTGGCCGGCCACGCGGTACTCGTCCATCCGGTCGCCATTCTCCAGCACCCGGCTGGCGACCTCGGCCCCGCTGACGTCCACCGGTGCGTCGGCGGTGGCGGTGGTGGCGCAGCCAGCGAGCAGGAGGCTGGCCAGCGTGGCGGCGGTCAGGATCGGCGTGCGCATCGCGGGTTCTCCGTGTGGACGCGGCCATTATGCGCCAGCCGGGCGCGCGCGCCGCGCCGTTCCCGGCCGGTACCGGCACGGGCCGCTAGAATGCCCCGATGAAACGGCTCATCCTGATCGACGGCTCCAGCTACCTCTACCGCGCCTTCCACGCGCTGCCGCCGCTGACCAACGCCGCCGGCGAGCCCACCGGCGCGCTGTTCGGCGTGGTCAACATGCTGCGGGCCACGCTCAAGGAGAAGCCCGACTACGTCGCCTTCGTGGTCGACGCCCCGGGCAAGACCTTCCGCGACGAGCTGTACCCGCAGTACAAGGCCAACCGCCCGCCGATGCCCGAGGAACTGCGCGCCCAGGTGCAGCCGATGTGCGACATCGTCCAGGCGCTGGGCATCGACATCCTGCGGGTGGAAGGGGTGGAGGCCGACGACGTGATCGGCACCCTGGCCACCCGCGGTGCCGACGCCGGCATGGAGGTGACCATCTCCACCGGCGACAAGGACTTCGCCCAGCTGGTGCGCGAGCCCGGCAGGGGCGCCGGTTCGATCGCCCTGGTCAACACCATGACCGGAAGCCGCATGGATTCGGACGCGGCGGTGATGGAGAAGTTCGGGGTGCCGGCCGGGCGCATCGTCGACCTGCTGGCGCTGATGGGCGACACCATCGACAACGTCCCCGGGGTGGAGAAGTGCGGCCCCAAGACCGCGGCCAAGTGGCTGGCCGAGTACGGCTCGCTGGACGGGGTGATCGCCGCCGCGCCCTCGATCAAGGGCAAGATCGGCGACAACCTGCGCGCGGCCCTGGACCGCCTGCCGCTCAACCGCGAGCTGGTGACCATCCGCACCGACGTGGCCCTGGCCCAGGGTCCGGAGGCGCTGGTGCTGCGCCAGCCGGACGTGGACACCCTGCGCGCGCTGTACGCCCGCTACGGCTTCAACCAGGCCCTGCGCGAGCTGGAAGGCGGCGCGGCCACCGGCAACGTGGCCGAGAAGGAGCCCGGCCGCGCCCGCGGCACCGGTTTCGCCACCGCCGCGGCCGCCGCCCCGGAGGGCCTGGACCCGGCCCTGGCCGCGCCCGGCCAGTACGAGACCATCACCACGGTCGAGCAGCTGCAGGCCTGGATCGCGGCCCTGCGCGCCGCCGGCAGCTTCGCCCTGGACACGGAGACCGACAGCCTCGACCCGATGCGCGCGCGCCTGGTCGGCCTGAGCTTCGCCGCCGAACCCGGCCGCGCCGCGTACCTGCCGCTGGGCCACGACTATCCCGGCGCGCCGGCGCAGCTGGAGCGTGGCCAGGCCCTGGACCTGCTGCGCCCGCTGCTGGCCGACCCGGCGGTGCGCAAGCTGGGCCAGCACGGCAAGTACGACCTGCACGTGCTGCGCCGGCACGGCGTGCCGGTGGCCGGCTACGCCGACGACACCCTGCTGGAGAGCTTCGTGCTCGATTCCGGCAACGCCCGCCATGACATGGACAGCCTGGCCCTGCGCCACCTCGGCTACACCACGGTCAAGTACGAGGACATCTGCGGCAAGGGCGCCAAGCAGATCCCGTTCTCGCAGTGCGCGCTGGAGGACGCCACCCGCTACGCCGCCGAGGACGCCGACATCACCCTGCGCCTGCACCGGGTGCTGTCGGCGCGCCTGCAGGGCGAGCCGCAGCTGCAGGCCGTGTACCGCGATATCGAGATGCCGCTGGTGCAGGTGCTGGAGCGGATCGAGGCCAACGGCGTGCTGGTGGACATGGAGGAGCTGCGCCGGCAGAGCGCGGACCTGTCGCGGCGGATGCTGGAGGCGCAGGAGCGCGCCACCGCACTGGCCGGGCGCAGCTTCAACCTGGACTCGCCCAAGCAGCTGTGCGCGCTGCTGTTCGACGAGCTGAAGCTGCCGGCGCTGGTGAAGACGCCCAAGGGCCAGCCCTCGACCAACGAAGAGGCGCTGGAGGCGATCGCCGACCTGCACGAGCTGCCGCGGATCATCCTCGAGTACCGCGGCCTGGCCAAGCTGCGCAGCACCTACACCGACAAGCTGCCGGAGATGGTCAACCCGGAGACCGGCCGGGTGCACACCAGCTACCACCAGGCCGGCGCGGCCACCGGCCGGCTGTCCTCGTCCGATCCGAACCTGCAGAACATCCCGATCCGCACCGACGACGGCCGCCGCATCCGCCGTGCCTTCGTCGCCCCGCCCGGGCGCAAGCTGGTGGCCTGCGACTACTCGCAGATCGAGCTGCGGATCATGGCCCATCTGTCGCAGGACGCGGGCCTGCTGCGCGCCTTCGCCTCCGGCGCCGACATCCACCGCGCCACCGCGGCGGAGGTGTTCGGGCGGCCGCTGGAGGAGGTGACGGTCAACGAGCGCCGAGCCGCCAAGGCGATCAACTTCGGCCTGATGTACGGCATGGGTGCGTTCGGCCTGGCGCGCCAGCTGGGCATCGACCGCGGCCAGGCGCAGGACTACATTGCCCTGTACTTCAGCCGCTACCCGGGCGTGCGCGACTACATGGAGCGCACCCGCGAGCAGGCGCGCGAGCGCGGCTTCGTCGAGACCGTGTTCGGCCGCCGCCTGCACCTGGAGTACATCAACGCGCGCAACGCGGCCCAGCGCGCCGGCGCCGAGCGCGCGGCGATCAACGCGCCGATGCAGGGCACGGCGGCGGACATCATCAAGCGCGCGATGATCGCGGTGGACGCGTGGCTGGCGCCGCACGCCGACCGCGCGCGCATGCTGCTGCAGGTCCACGACGAACTGGTGTTCGAGGCCGACGAGGCGTTCGTGCCGGAGCTGGTGGAACGGGTGCGGGAACGGATGTCGGCGGCGGCGCAACTGAGCGTGCCGCTGGTGGTGGACGTGGGCGTGGGCGACAACTGGGACGAGGCGCACTGAACGCCCGGTTTCACGAGGGTTTCACCCGAATCTGTATGCTTCAGTCAGAAGCCGCTTCGCGCTACTGAATCCGGCCTAAACGGGACCGGTTTTCCAGAATTTTCTTCACGAAACATCAATGTCCCCCGTGCTTTCATAACCCTCGACAGGTGCAACGCCTGTCGCGGATCTCTCCCTTCCCCTGGAGTAGATCTACTGGAACGGGGGCTCCTCCCCAAGCCGTCGTTCCCCGGCCCCGCCAACCTCCCCCTGGTTGGCGGGGCTTCTTGTTTCCGGCGTCCGCTCGTGCGCGCCCCTGCCGGGACGTCGCCGCGCCTGGCGCGGCGGGCATCCCCCATGCCCCTGTCCCCGGTAACGCCGGAAGCTCCCAGGCGGCCGCAGCCGCTATCCCCTGGTGTGTCAGGTCTCCTGCGCCAGCCAGTCGCGCGGTACCAGGTACTCGCGCAGGCGGGCTTCCGCGCTGCCTTCCTCGGGCTGGTAGCCGTATTCCCAGCGCACGCGCGGGGGCAGGCTCATCAGGATCGATTCGGTGCGGCCGCCGCTCTGCAGGCCGAACAGGGTGCCGCGGTCGTAGACCAGGTTGAACTCCACGTAGCGGCCGCGGCGGTACAGCTGGAACTCGCGCTCGCGCTCGCCGTACGGGGTGTCCTTGCGGCGCTCGACGATCGGCAGGTAGGCGTCGAGGAAGCCGTCGCCGACCGCGCGCAGGTAGGCGAAGTCGCGCTCGAAGTCCTCGTGCAGGTCGTCGAAGAACAGGCCGCCCACGCCGCGGGTCTCGTTGCGGTGGCGCAGGAAGAAGTAGTCGTCGCACCAGCGCTTGTGCCGCTCGTAGCGGTCGGCGCCGAACGGCGCGCACAGCTCGAAGGCGGTGCGGTGCCAGTGCTGGATGTCCTCGTCGAACGGGTAGAACGGGGTCAGGTCGAAGCCGCCGCCGAACCACCAGGCCACCGTCTCGCCGTCGCGCTGGGCCTGGAAGTGGCGCACGTTGGCATGGGTGGTGGGCAGGTACGGGTTGCGCGGATGGAACACGAGCGACACGCCAGTGGCGCGCCAGGAGGCGCCGGCCAGTTCCGGCCGGGCAGCGCTGGCCGAGGGCGGCAGGCGGCTGCCGGAGACGTCGGAGAAGCCGATGCCGGCCTGCTCGAACACCGCGCCCTCGCGCAGCACGCGGGTGCGGCCGCCGCCGGCATGGGTGCTGGCGCCGGGCTCGCCGGGGCGGGTCCAGGCGTCCTCGACGAAGCGGGCCTTGCCGTCGGCTGCCTCGATGGCCGCGCAGATGCGGTCCTGCAGTCCGGTCAGGTAGTCCCTGACGAGCTCGAAGTTCGGATCCATGGGTGCATTCTAGCGGGCGACCCGGGCCTGCCCTTGATCGGGATCAAGGGCTTGCCGGGTCGCGGTGGAATTCGGCCCGCACCTGCGGGGTGCAAAGCTTCCAGGCCAGCCAGCCATGCAGGCCGGCGAAGGCCAGCGCGGTGGCCGTCGCGGTGACCAGCGAGACGATCCGGTTGGCCTGCATCTGGGCCATGAATTCGCGGCCCTCGCGGCTGTCCAGGAACTCCTGCGGGAACATCCCGACCATGCCGTCGAAGAACTGGCCGACCAGCGCCAGCGAGGCGAAGTTGAGCAGGGCGGTGGCCAGCAGGAAGGCGATGAAGGTCCAGCGTGCCCAGTCCCGGCGCCGCAGCAGGCCCCAGGACGAGACCAGGAACAGGCCCGACAGCAGCAGCCCCAGCAGCGACAGCAGGCGCCGCTGCTCCAGCATCCAGGCCACCGCCGGGGGCACGGCGGCGTGGCTGGCGATCCGGGCCACGGTGGCGTCGCCCACCGCCAGGGCCAGCGCCGCCTGTGCCAGCGAGCCGAGCACCGCCAGCGCCGCCAGCAGCATCGAGATGCGGGCCAGCACGCTGACGAAGCCGTTGCGCGGCAAGGGCGGCGGTGCGTTCATGGATCCGTTCCCCGGGTCGACCGCTGCATTGTGCCGAAAGCCGTCCGGCGCCGGGGCTCAGCCCAGCGCGCCGGATGCCAGCGCCCGGTCCAGGGCGGGGAGCACGTGGCCGGCGCTGAGCGGGGCCACCTTCACCGGGAACGGCAGGCGCGGGTCCACCCAGGCCAGTTCCGCGATCTCGGCGCGCACCTGCGGCTGGCCCTCGACCTGGACCACGTAGGCCTCGGTGCGGACCCGGCGCCCTGGCTCGTTGACCGCGTCGGCCTCGAACTCGCCCAGGCGGACGGCGCCATCGGCGCGCATGGCCACGCCCAGTTCCTCGTCCAGCTCGCGGGCCAGGGTTTGCAGGGTGTCCTCGCCCGGCTCGCGCTTGCCGCCGGGCTGGATGAAGGTATCCGAGCCATGCTTGCGCACCAGCAGCACGCGCCCGGCCGGGTCGCGGATCACCGCGGCCACGGTGCGGATCGGTTCGACGGGGGTGTTCATCGGGCGGGCTCCTTGAGGGTGCGTTCGAACAGCTTGTGGATGCGGCGGTACTGGTCGAACCACGAGTCCGGGCGCACGAAGCCGTGCCGCTCCAGCGGGTAGGAGGCCAGCTCCCAGTTGTCCTTGCGCAGCTCGATCAGCTTCTGCGCCAGCACCACCGAGTCGCGGTAGAACACGTTGTCGTCGATCATGCCGTGGGCGATCAGCAGGTGGTCCTGCAGGCCTTGGGCGTATTCGATCGGCGAGGAGGTGCGGTACGCCTCCGGGTCCAGCTCCGGGGTGTTGAGGATGTTGGACGTGTACTCGTGGTTGTACTGGGTCCAGTCCACCACCGGGCGCAGCGCGGCGCCGGCCTTGAACGTGCCGGGGCTGCGGAACAGGGCCATGAAGGTCATGAAGCCGCCGTAGCTGCCGCCGTAGATGCCGGCGTGGTCGCGGTCGCCCTGGCGGTTGGCCACCACCCAGTCCAGGCCGTCCAGGTAGTCCTCCAGCTCCGGATGGCCCATCTGCCGGTAGATCGCGGTGCGCCAGTCGCGGCCGTAGCCTTCGCTGCCGCGGTAGTCCAGGTCCAGCACCACGTAGCCCTGCTCGACCAGCAGGTGGTGGAACATCTGCTCGCGGAAGTAGTTGGGCCAGCGCGCGTGCACGTTCTGCAGGTAGCCGGCGCCGTGCACGAACATCACCACCGGATACTTGCGGCCCGGTTCGTAGTCCTTCGGTCCGTAGAACTTGCCCCACACCGTGCCGGCGCCATGCCGGGAAGGCACCTGCACGATCTCCGGGCCGGTCCAGGCGCGGGCCTTGAACGCGGCGCTGCGGGTATCGGTCAGCACCCGCGCCTGGCCGCCGTCGAGCGGGGCCACCGCCAGCTGCGGCGGCAGCCAGCTGCCGGAGTAGCGGACCAGCAGGTGGCGGCCGTCGGGCGAGGGCACGAAGTCCTCCACGCCGTCCAGCGCGGTGACCTCGCGCACCTCGTTGCTGGCCAGGTCCAGGGCACAGACCTCGTAGTCGCCCGGCCAGGCGCGGTTGCACAGGAACAGCAGGCCGCGGCCGTCGGCGGTGGGCACCGGCGAGGAGGCCTCCCAGCGGCCGGAGGTGCGCTGGCGCGGCTTGCCGCTGCCGGACTGGGTGTAGAGGTGGGCGTGGCCGCTTTCCTCGGACACGAACCACAGGGTCTGGTTGTCCGGCAGCCAGCCGAACTCGTTGAAGTTCCAGTTGATCCAGGCCGGGTCGGTGAGGCGGTGGCGCGGCTGCAGGCGCGCGGCGGCCAGGTCCACGCTGGCGATCCAGCGGTCCTTGTTGTCGACCGCGCGCAGCATCACCGCCACGTTGCGGCCGTCATCGCTCCAGCGGATCGCCGCACCCTCGGCGCCGACCTGCAGCGGGCGGTTGCCCTTCAGCGGTTCCTTGCCGGCGGTCTTGCGCAGCGCCGCCAGCGGGTCGTCCTTGATCCCGGGCAGGACGTCGAACGCCAGCTCGCGCACCTGGCCGGTGGCGGCGTCGACCAGCCACAGCGCATGCGGGACCGGGTCGTTGCGGCCGACGCGGGTGCGCACGTCCTCGAACTCCTCGTAGCCGGACTCGGTGACGTAGGTCGGCATCCTGCCTTCGCGACCGGCATCGGCGCCCTTCTTCTTCACCACCACCAGCAGGTGGCGGGCGTCGGGCGACAGGCTGCTGTCGACGATCTCCACGTCGTCGCCCAGGTAGACCGGGGCGGCGGCGCGGGTCGGGTCGGCCTTGCGCCAGGCTTCCTCCTGCGCGCGCTGCGCCTCGCGCCGCTCGCGGTCGCGGCGCAGGGTTTCCAAGGTGCGCAGCTGCTGTTCGCGCAGGGCGTCCGGCGCGGGCGCGGCGGCCGGGTCGCGCGCGGCCTTGAGCGTGGTGACCTGGGCGACCACCCCGTCCGCGCGCCAGTGGAACCAGTCGTCGCCGGCGCGCCACAGCACGCCGCCGTCGGCGGCGAAGCGCGGCTGCGCCTCGGCCTGGGCGGTGCGGGTCAGCTGCTGAAGGTTGCAGCTGGCCAGGTCGCGCACGAACACGTCGCCGTTGCGCACGAAGGCCATGCGCCGGCGCTGCGGGTCGTACACCGGGTCGGGGGCGTCGAGCGCGGCGCGCTCGGCGTCGGAGACCTTCTGCAGGGCACCGCCGGCCACCGGCACGCGCCAGGCGTCTCGCACCGTGCTGCCCTCGCGCTTGAGCAGCAGCTGCGCCTCGCGTCCGTCCCAGCTCCACCAGGCCTTCTCCACCGGCGGGCCGATCCAGTCCGGGTCGGCCATCGCCTGTTCCAGGGTGAAGGCGGCGGACGGGGACTGCGCGGACGCGGCCAGGGGCAGGGCGGCCAGCAGCAGCGGCAGCAGGCGCCGCGCGGCCCGCGGAAAGGGCTGGGTCATGGACGAAACCGGGTGGTGGACTGGCGCCGCAGGGTACCAGCCCGGTCCGCCGCGGCCACGGCAGAAGGTCATGCCCGCCCGCAGCCGTGCTTGCCCACGCCGGGGCCGGCCGCCATCCTGTACCGTCTTGTGCGGCAACGGGGACTGTCGCAGGAACCTCCCAGCCCGATGTCAGCCGTCATCCAGCCAGCCCTTCCCGCCGTCGAAGACCTGCCCCTGGCGGCGGGCGACCCGGCGCGCGTCCTCGTGTTCGACGCCCGCGGCGGGGTGACCCTGGGCCAGTTCCTCGCCCAGGCCCGCGACCTGGCCGGGCGCCTGCCGGAGGCGCGCCATGTCGCCCACCTGGCCGAGGACCGCTACCGCTTCCTGCTCGGCTTCTGCGCCGCGGCCCTGCGCGGCCAGGTGGCGCTGCTGCCGCCGTCCGGGGCGCCGCGCACCTTGTCCGAGGTGCTCCGGGCCCATGCCGAGGGCGGCGCCTACCGGCTGGGCGGCGAGGACGGCATCCCCGTGCCGGGGCTGGAGGCCGCGCGCGGCGCGCCGGTGGCGGCCGCGGCC
>NZ_ALIP01000093.1:0-8927 GCF_000283075.1 Pseudoxanthomonas sp. GW2 | reverse complement strand
CGGTTCACCCGCCGCCCGCCCTGGTGCATGCTGGGACGCCCGCCACCGGAGCCGCCGATGAGCCGTTTCGACCTGACCCCGCCCGACCCGGAGCAGCTGCAGGCCCTGGCCGCCGCGCTGTCGCCGGAGGAACGCCACGTGCTGCTGCAGCACGGCACCGAGCGCCCGTTCTGCGGCGTGTTCCTGGACAACAAGCGCGAGGGCACCTACGTGTGCCGGCTGTGCGGGTTGCCGCTGTTCCGCTCCTCGGCCAAGTTCGATTCCGGCACCGGCTGGCCCAGCTTCTTCGCGCCCTACGACGAAGCCCACATCCGCCGCGTGCGCGATACCAGCCACGGCATGGTCCGCACCGAGATCGTATGCGCCCGCTGCGGCGGCCACCTGGGCCACGTGTTCCCCGACGGGCCGCCGCCGACCTACGAACGCCACTGCCTCAACTCGGTGTCGCTGGGCTTCGTCGACGCCGGCCAACCCCTGCCCGACCCGCTGCGCCGCGGCGGCGCCGAAGCCGGGCCGCCCTGAGCGCCGCGCGCCCTACCTTCCACGGAGAACGCCAATGAAGTTCCTGTTGCTGGTGTACATCGACCAGGCCCTGCTGGGACAGCTGTCGCAGGAGGAGTACGACGCGCACATGCGCGACTGCGTGCGCAAGGCCGACGACCTGGCCGGCAAGGGCACGCTGCTGGGCGCCAACAAGCTCGAGCCGCCGACCACCGCGCGCACGGTGCGGGTACGCGAGGGCCGCGCGCGGGTGTACGACGGTCCCTTCGCCGAGACCAAGGAAGTGCTGGCCGGCTACAACCTGATCGAGGCCGACTCCCTGGAGGAGGCGGTGGAACTGGCCAAGCAGTTCCCGTGGGCGCGCTACGGCGCGATGGAGGTGCGCCCGGTGGGCGACCTGGACGCCGAGCGCGTGCGCGTCGGCGCCTAGGCCGGGCTTCACGCCACGTCCCGCGCGCGCCCGCTAGCGTCGGCCCATCTCCATTCGGCGCGGGCGCGAGGCGATGCGCATACTGGTCCTGCTTGCCGCGCTGGCGATGCCGGTGGTGGCGTTCCTGTCCCAGCGCGGCGTGTTCGGTCCGGACAACGGCGAGGTCTCCGCGCGCTACCCGACCCTGCTGGTGGCCGCCGGCTACGCGTTCTCGATCTGGAGCCTGGTGTTCGCGCTGGACCTGGTGCACGCCCTGCGCCAGCTGCGCGCGCGGTGGCGCGACGACCCGCTGCTGGCGCGCGTCGCCCCGGCCACCGCCGCCGGCTTCGCGCTTACCGCGCTGTGGATGCCGCTGTTCTCGCAGGGCCTGTTCGCGGCCTGCCTGCTGGTGATCTTCGCCGCGCTGGCCTGCCTGCTATGGGTGGCGGTGCGCCTGTCCGATGCCGGTCCGCACGGCGGCGCGCACCTCTGGTCCTGGCTGGGGCTGTCGCTGCACGCCGGCTGGCTGTCGCTGGCGGCGTTCCTCAACCTGGCCCAGTCCGCGCTGGCCTTCGGCTGGATCCACCCGCAGGCACAGTTGGTGTCCTCGCTGCTGTTGCTGGCCGCGGCCACCGCGCTGCTGCTGTGGTTCAACGCGCGCATGCGCGGCAACCTGGCCTATGCCGCGGCGGCGTTGTGGGGGCTGGTGGCGATGTGGGTGCGGCAGTCCGGATCCACCCTGCCCGGCTCGGACCCCACCGCGCGGATGGCCCTGCTGGCGGCCGCGCTGCTGGCGGCGCAGAGCGCCTGGTTGCGGCTGCGCGCGCGGCGGCTGGCCGCAACGGCGCACTGAGGCTCAGGCGCACCCGGGCGCGTCCTGGGCCGCGACCACGCACTGGGCGAAGTCCGCGGGCAGGCCGCCCACCTGGCGGCGCGCGCCGACATGCAGCTGGAAGCGCCCCAGTTCGCGGCGGCTGCAGTGCTGCTCCAGCGCGGTGCCGCCGACGGCGGCCTTGCAGATCTCCTGGTACAGGCGGTAGTGGCAGGCGCCGCTGCCGCTGGACAGGCACTGGAAGGTCGCCAGCCCGTCGGCCAGGGTGGTCTTGCTCAGCAGCACGCCCTGGCCGGCGCGGGCGAAGTCGATGCGGGTGCGGCTGCCGGGTCCGTCGCCGCCGAACAGCGACAGCAGGCACGCAAGCAGGGCGGTCAGCAGGTGCATGGGACACTCCTTGGTCTTTCCGGTCCGGTGCGGCTACATGCCGCGGAACAGGGCCATGAACGGCGCACTCACCGGCAGGGTCTCGCTGCGGTTGCGCAGGCGCAGCTGGCCCTTGCCGCTGTCGTCGCGCACCACCGACAGCACCGCCGCCAGGTTGACGATGGTGGAGCGGTGGATCTGGCGGAAGCGGTTGGGGTCCAGCACCGCCAGCAGTTCCTTCAGCGGGGTGCGCAGCAGCGACTCGCCCTCGGCGGTCACCACCACGGTGTACTTGTTGTCGGCGCGGAAGTAGGCCACGTCCTCGAGCATGATCAGCCGCGTTTCGCGCCCGTTGCTGGCGGTGATCCAGGCCAGCGGGGGCGGCGCCGAGGGCGGCGGCGGGCGCCGCGCCAGGTGCTGCAGCAACGCGTCGAGGGTGGCCTGGTCGGGGCCGCCGCCGGCGCGCGCCTGCAGCCGCTGCACCGTGGCCTGCAACCGCTCGCGCGCGACCGGCTTGAGCAGGTAGTCGACCGCGCCCTTCTCGAAGGCCTCGATCGCGTACTGGTCGTAGGCGGTGACGAACACCACCTGGGTCCGCGGGCTGGACTGGGCCACCGCCGCGGCCACCTGGATCCCGGTCAGGCCCGGCATGCGGATGTCGAGGAAGGCCACCTCCGGCTGGTGCGCGGCGATGGCTTCCAGCGCGGCGGCGCCGTCCTCGCACTCGGCCACCACCCGCAGTTCCGGCCAGGCCGCCGCCAGCTCCTGCACCAGCGAGGCGCGCAGCAGCTCCTCGTCCTCGGCGACGATGCAGTCAGGCATGGCCGGCACCTCCGGGCTGGGCGAACGGGGGCAGCGGCGGCGGCGCGGCGGGCGCCTCCGGCGCCGGCACCGCGACGGTCGCGGCCACCCCGCTGGGGAAATTGGACACGATCGAGAACGAGGCGGCGTCGCCATAGGTCAGGCGCAGGCGCTCGCGCAGGTTCTTCAGGCCGATCCCGGTGCCGGCGCTGGCGCCGTTGCCGAAGCCGCACCCGTCGTCGGCCACGGTGATGGCCACCTGGTCGTCGGTCCGGCGCGCCAGGATCCACACCGTGCCGCCGCCGGGCTTGGGCTCCAGGCCGTGCTTGATCGCGTTCTCCACCAGGGTCTGCAGCATCATCGACGGCAGCGGCACCTGCTTGAGCGCGTCCGGCACCTCCACCTGCAACTGCAGGCGCGCGCCCATGCGGATCCTGAGGATCTCAAGGTAGGCGCGGGTGCGCGCCAGCTCCTCGCCCAGGGTGGACAGGGTGTCGTGCTCGCGCGGCAGGGAGTGGCGCAGGTACTGGATCAGGTGGCCCAGCATCTGCTCGGCGCGCGGCGGGTCGGTGCGCGCCAGCACCTGGGCGTTGGCCAGGGTGTTGTAGAGGAAGTGCGGCTCGACCTGGGCCTGCAGCAGGTTCAGGCGGGCCACGGTGAGCGCGTTGTCGGTGGCCTCGCGCTCGGCGCGCGCCCGCTCCTCGCGGCGCTGCGCCGCGACCTGGTGCGACAGCGCGCGCAGCAGGCTCTCGGCGTTCTCGTAGTTGCTGCCTTCGTCCAGCGCGAACAGGTCGACCCAGTGCGCCGCGTCCGGCTCGCACAGCACGGTCACGCCGACCGTGCCGCTGCCCGGGTGCACGGTCGCCAGCACCCGGTCGTGGGTGACGGCGAAGCGCGCCAGCAGGTTCCAGCGCGAGGGCCGGGCGCCGCCGAACGGGTCCGAGCGGCGCACCCGCGCGCGCAACTGCAGGCTGCCGCGCAGCGGCTCCATGTCCTCCACCCGCGGCAGCTGGCGGATCGCGTCGGCGACCAGGTCGAAGGCGGCCTCCGCGTCCAGCGGCAGCTCGATCCGCCGCTGCTGGCGGTTGGCCAGCACCGCCGCGTCCAGGCGCCCGGCGAGCAGGCGCACCCGGCGGATGTGGGTGATCACGCCCAGCACCGCCAGGCCGAAGGTCAGCAGCGCCAGCAGCCAGAAGACACCACCGACGCCGCCGAACATCCCGGCCCAGACGAAGCCGGCCACGAAGATGGCGACCCACCAGGCGAACAGGATGCGGAACGCGAGGAAGAGGCTGGAGGACACGTGGGGCCCGCGGGCTGGAAGGATGCGGGCGAGGATAGCGGCCGCCGCCGGGAACGGAACCGGGGATGCGACGAAACCGGGAATCGGGCGACGAAACCGGGGGCGGCGGGCGCGCCGGGCACGCCGGCCGGCGGCATCCACGGCCGGGATGCGCGGCCGGCCTGCGCCTTCAGTCGGCGGTGGCGTCGCGGATGCGCTCCCAGACCTGGTCGAACCCCTGGCTGGCCTCGGCCTCGCTGAGCAGGCTCATGGCCACGCTCTCGCGGCGCAGGAACAGCTCCAGGCGCTCGCCCGCAGCGGCGCGCGGGTGGTTGAGGTAGACGTCGTAGGCGGCGCACAGCACCGGCCAGTAGCGGGCGAAGCTGCGCATGGCCCGGGCCCGGGGCAGCGACTGGTAGCGCTGGCGCCAGTGGTCGCGTTCGCGGTCGATGTCGATCATGACCGCCTGGCGCGCCGGCGGTAGTGCCTGGGGCATTGTCGCGTTCCTGTTGCTGGCGCGTCCCGCGCGCCGGGCCTTCCCGTGGCCTTCGAGGTTTCCAGCCCCGCCGTCACCCGGCGGTGAAACCGCGCGCAGGAAATACGCGGGTGCTTGAACGTTTAAGCCGGCCGCCGCCGCCGGCGCGCGTTGCGCCCCCTCACGCCGCGGCCAGCGCCTGCCCGGCCGCGTGCCCGGACGCCCAGGCCCACTGGAAGTTGTAGCCGCCCAGCCAGCCGGTGACGTCCAGCACCTCGCCGACGAAATGCAGGCCCGGCACCTTGCGCGACTCCATGGTGCTGGAGGACACCTCGCGGGTGTCCACGCCGCCCAGGGTGACCTCGGCGGTGCGGTAGCCCTCGGTGCCGCTGGCCACCAGCGGCCAGGCCGACAGCACTTCGGCGGCCTTGCGCAGCTGCGGCACGTCGAGCTGGCGCATCGGCCGGTTCGGCAGCCACAGCTCGCACAGGCGCTGGGCGAAGCGCCGCGGCAGGGCCTCGGCCAGCACGGTCTTCAGCTCCGCGTCCGGGCGCTGCTTCTGCTGCGCCTGCAGCCATTCCAGGGCGTCGCGCCCGGGCAGCAGGTCCAGCAGCAGCTCGTCGCCCGGCTGCCAGTACGAGGAGATCTGCAGGATCGCCGGGCCGCTGACGCCGCGGTGGGTGAACAGCATGGCCTCGCGGAAGCTGCGGCCGTTGCAGCGTGCCTCCACCTCCAGGGCCACGCCGGACAGGTCGGCCAGCCGCTCCAGGTGGCGGCCGGACAGGGTCAGCGGCACCAGGCCGGCGCGGGTGGGCAGCACCGCGTGGCCGAAGCGCCGCGCCAGTTCGTAGCCGAAGCCGGTGGCGCCCATGCTCGGGATCGACAGCCCGCCGCTGGCCACCACCAGCGCCGGCGCGGCGAAGCGCCCCTGGGTGGTGCGCAGCAGGAAGCCGCCGCCATCGGGCTGCTCGACCGCCTCCACGCTGCACTGGGTCAGCAACTGCACGCCGCCGGCGGCACATTCGTCCAGCAGCATCCGCACGATCAGCTTGGAGGACACGTCGCAGAACAGCTGGCCAGGCGCCTTCTCGTGCCAGGCGACGCGGTGGCGGTCCACCATCTCGATGAACTGCCAGGGCGTGTAGCGCGCCAGCGCCGACTTGCAGAAGTGCGGGTTGGCGGAGAGGTAGTTGGCCGGGCTGGTGTTGGTGTTGGTGAAGTTGCAGCGCCCGCCGCCGGACATGAGGATCTTCTTGCCCGGCTTGTTGGCATGCTCGACCACCAGCACGCGCAGGCCGCGCTGGCCGGCGGTGAGCGCGCACATCAGCCCGGCGGCGCCGGCGCCGATGACGATGGCGTCGTAGCGGTCGGGCGCCGCGGCCATCAGCCTTCCCGTGCGCGCATCCGCGGCACCGGCTGCAGCACCGCCTCGGCGCCGCGCTCGTCCAGCACCCGCACCTCGCCGTCCTGCACCTGCACGTCAAGGCGCATGCCGCGCGCGTACATGGCCACCAGCGGTTCCAGCTGCGCCGGCGGCAGGTCGAGCACGTCCAGGTTGTGGTGGCGCGAAAGCGCGCCCGCGTTGCGCTCCCACCACAGGTCGGCGGCGCGGCCGCCGTAGTTGAGCACCACCACCCGCGCGGCGCGGTTGCAGGCCTTGCGCACGCGCGACTCGTCCGGCTGGCCCAGCTCGATCCACAGCTGCACGTCGCCGGTGTAGTCGCGCAGCCACAGGTCCGGGTCCTCGTCCGTGCTCAGGCCGCGGCCGAACTCCAGCCGATCCTGCGCATGCAGGGCGAAGGCCAGCACCCGCACCATCAGCCGCTCCCCGGTCTCGGACGGATGCTGGGCCAGGGTCAGCGAATGGGCGGCGTAGTAGTGGCGGTCCATGTCGCTGATCTGCAGGTCCACGCGGACCACGGTGGCCTTGAGCGCCATGCCAAGTCTCCGGTGCGGCGGCGGGGGCGCCGCGGGAGGCGCATGATACGCGCCCCGCGGTATCCTTCACCCACCGCGCCGGCGGCTCCGGCACGCACGACAGCTTCCCGAAGATGACCGATACGCCTCCCGACCGCCTGGCCCTCGACCCGCGCAGCCCCTATTACGACGCCGAAGCGCTCAACCGCGGCGTGGGCGTGCGCTTCAACGGCGAGGAGCGCGACAACGTCGAGGAATACTCGGTGAGCGAGGGCTGGATCCGGGTGCAGGTGGGCCGCTCGCGCGACCGCCGCGGCAACCCGATGACGATCAAGATCAAGGGCGTGGTCGAGCCCTACTACCTGGCGCAAGGCTAGGCCGCGCCGCCGCCTCAGCCGCGGCAATCCTGCAGCTGCCGGCGCGCATGCCACAGCGCGCGCCGGCCCTGGTCCCAGGCGCTGTCGGCCGTGGACGGCAGCTGGTGCTGCGCGCGCACCGGGTCGGCGCCCCTGGCCATCGCGTGCTCCACCGACTGCAGCCGGGCCAGCGCCTCGCGCAGCGGTTCCAGCAGCTTCTCCATGCGTTCGCGCGGGCAGCGCGGATGCTCGCGCTCCAGCTGCGCCACCTGCTCGCGCAGGCTGCGGCTGGCGCTGCCGTCCAGGCCCGGCGCGGGCTCGGCACTGATCGGCGCGGCGCGCCAGGCATCGCCGGTGGCCTCGCTGCCCAGGTCGGCAGGGCGTTCGTGGCGGGCCGGGTTGAACGCCACCTGCGGCGGTCGCCGTGCCTGCGCATGCTGGATCTCCTTGCCCAGCAGGGCCCGGGCGATCTTGCCCTGGGCGCGGGCGATGGCCTGCCCGGCCACGTCGGCGATGTCGCCGTCGCTGATCCAGTCGTCGCCGAAGCGGGTGCCGCGGTAGTCCACCGGATTGGGGGGCTGCAGCGGGTCCTGTCCGGGTACCGGCACCCGCGCCACCGTGCCCTCGGGCAGGTGGATGCGGCCATCGGCGTCGTACAGGTCGATCTGCCGGGCAGGCGCGGCGCCGGAGGCCGGTACAGGTGCGGCGGGCTGCCGCGGCCCGGTCGCGGTCGTGCCCGCGGCCGACTGCGGGCCCGGCCTCGCGGCGTCCTGCGGCGGCAGGGACGGCAGCACCGCGCGCGGGACGAGGCGCAGCTGCAGCCGCTCCAGCGGCGCCCCCGGCTCCAGCCGCGGCCGCGCGCTCCACAGCAGCAGCCACGCGCCCAGCGCCAGCAGCGCCGCGGTCAGTACCGCGGCCACGGCATGGGGCAGCAGCTGCCTGGCGGGGGACTCGTGCAAGCGGGAAGGAATGCGGGCGGGGACAGCAGCAGACCGTGCGCGCGGCCGCCGGTTCCCCCGGCCGGCGCGCCCGCTCAGCCACCGGTCGGACAGGCCGGGCGCGTGATCACGCCGCCCACGCGCGATATGCCAGCATCCGTCCCACCCTCCCCTGCCCCGCGCGCGCGATGCCCCTCGAGCAGCTCCTGGTCCCCGGCACCGAATTCCTGCGCGACGGGGGCCACGTGGCCCGCCGGGTGGCGATGCACGACTGGTCCGCGCATCCGCTGGGCCCGCCGCAGTCCTGGCCGACCGAACTGAAGACCTCGCTGTCGATGATGCTCGGCTCGCGCTTCGCCATGTGCCTGGGCTGGGGCCCGGACCTGTTGCTGTTCTACAACGACGCCTACGTCCCGGTGCTGGGGGTCAAGGAGCCCACCGCCCTGGGCCGGCCGCTGCGCGAGGTCTGGCACGAGCTATGGGACGACGTGCGCGGGATGGCGGAGATGGCCATGTCCGGCACCGCCACCTGGGTCGAGGACATGTACCTGCGCATGGAGCGCAATGGCGTGCCCGAGGACACCTGGTGGACCTTCACCTACAGCCCGGTGCGCCAGGCCGACGGCCGGGTCGTGGCCATGCTCTGCATCACCCACGAGACCACCCGGCGGGTGCTGACCCAGCGCCGGCTGGCCGACGAACGCGCACGCCTGGCGCGCATGTTCGACCAGGCGCCGGCGTTCATGGCCATGCTGCGCGGGCCGGAGCACCGCTTCGAGTTCGCCAATGCCGCCTACCTGCGCCTGGTCGGGCGCGACGACCTGGTCGGCCGCACCGTGGCCGAGGCGCTGCCGGAGGTGGTGCACCAGGGCTGGATGCCGGTGCTGGACGAGGTCTACCGCAGCGGCCGCCCGCACGCCGAGCAGGACGCGCGCTTCGTCGCCGAACCGGAGCACGGCGCGCCGCAGGAGCACTACCTGGACTTCGTGTTCCAGCCGTTCACCGACCAGGACGGCAGCATCGGCGGGCTGGTGCTGGGGGGCATGGACA
>NZ_ALIP01000092.1:0-37307 GCF_000283075.1 Pseudoxanthomonas sp. GW2 | reverse complement strand
ACCGCCCGGGACCGGCCGCGGTTCAGCCGTAGACCGGGTACTTGCGGCACTGCTCGGTGACCTTCGCCTTGACGGCTTCGATCACGCTGTCGTCGTTCGGCGCGTCGAGCACGTCGGCGATCCAGTTGGCCAGGTCGATGCAATCCTGCTCGGTGTAGCCGCGGGTGGTCACCGCAGGGGTGCCCAGGCGCAGGCCCGAGGTCACGAACGGCGAGCGCGGGTCGTTGGGCACCGAGTTCTTGTTGACGGTGATGTGGGCGCGGCCCAGCGCGGCCTCCGCGTCCTTGCCGGACACGTCCTTGCCGATCATGTCCACCAGCATCAGGTGGTTCTGGGTGCCGCCGGAGACGATCTTGTAGCCGCGCGCGATCAGGGTGTTGGCCATGGCCTGGGCGTTCTTCACCACCTGCTGCTGGTAGGCCTTGAACTCCGGCTCCAGCGCTTCCTTGAACGCCACGGCCTTGGCCGCGATCACGTGCATCAGCGGACCGCCCTGGATGCCCGGGAACACGATCGACTGCAGCTTCTTGGAGATGTCCTCGAACTTGTCGCCCGCGCCCCCGGCGGAGGCCAGGATGATGCCGCCGCGCGGGCCGCGCAGGGTCTTGTGGGTGGTCGAGGTGACCACGTGCGCGTGCGGCAGCGGGTTCGGGTACACGCCGGCGGCGACCAGGCCGGCGACGTGGGCCATGTCCACGAACAGGTAGGCGCCGACCTTGTCGGCGATGGCGCGGGAGGGCGCCCAGTCGACCACCTGCGAATAGGCGGAGAAGCCGGCCACCACCATCTTCGGCTTGTGCTCCACGGCCAGGCGCTCGACCTCGTCGTAGTCGATCAGGCCCTGGTCGTCCACGCCGTACTGGATGGCGTTGAAGATCTTGCCGGAGGCGTTGACCTTGGCACCGTGGGTCAGGTGGCCGCCATGGGCCAGCGACATCCCCAGGATGGTGTCGCCCGGCTGCAGGAGGGCGAAGTAAACCGCCTGGTTGGCCTGCGAGCCGCTGTGCGGCTGCACGTTGGCGTAGTCGGCGCCGAACAGCTGCCTGGCGCGGTCGATGGCCAGCTGCTCGGCCACGTCGACGTACTCGCAGCCGCCGTAGTAGCGCTTGTGCGGATAGCCCTCGGCGTACTTGTTGGTCAGCACGCTGCCCTGGGCCTCCAGCACGCGCGGGCTGGCGTAGTTCTCGCTGGCGATCAGCTCGACATGGTCCTCCTGGCGGCGGGCCTCGTCGGCGATGGCCTGGGCCAGTTCGGGGTCGTAGGACGCAATACGGGCATCACGCGAGTACATCGGCGGCTCCAGCAGGCAGGAAAAAGGGGAAAGGCCGGCCAATTGTATGCCGGCCGCCGCCCCGGCGCCCGTACCGCGGCGGACGCGGCGGACGCAAACGCAACCGGCCACCCGAGGGTGGCCGGCTGGCGGTCCATGCGCCCCTCCGGGGGCATGGCTCAATGGTGCAGGATCAGGTCGGCGATGATGCCGGTGGCGATCGCCACCAGGAGCATGTTGCCGTGGTCGTCGCGCACCCAGTGGTGGCCGTGCGGCGGCGGGCGCAGGTGGTAGTGGGAGTAGTCGTGCACCACGTAGACCGGGCCGTGGTAGTGGTCGTGGAAGCGCTGGCCGCGGGCCCAGACGTGGCGCGGCGGCGGGGGCGGCGCCGGGCGGTGGTGGACCACGACCCGCGGCGGCGCGTGGTGGTGCCCGGGGCGGTAATGGGAACGGTTGTCGCGGCGGTGGTGCGCCGGGCCGCGGTCGTGGCCCCGGTTCCAGCCATGGCGGTCATGGTGGCGGTCACCGGCCGCTTCGGCCTGGGGGACCGCTGCGCCGAGGCCCAGCACGGCCGCGACGGTCAGGGCGATCAGGTGGGTGCGCTTCATGGGGCGGCTCTCCCGCTGTGGTGACGCCTCCATCTTGCTCACGCCGCCTGAACGGATCGCCCCGCGAAACCGGCTCCAGCCGGGTCCGCGCCGCGCGCGTTCAGGATCCAGCCAGCCGCCGGCGGCGCCCGGCAGGCGCCCCGGCGGCGGGCTATAATTCGCGATTCCCCAGATTCCTACGCCGCCTGCCCGCCGGGCCAGGCGGATTGCGCACGGAGAGACCATGTCCTCGCAGTACATCTACACCATGAACCGGGTCAGCAAGGTGGTCCCGCCCAAGCGGCAGATCATCAAGGACATCTCGCTGAGCTTCTTCCCGGGGGCCAAGATCGGCCTGCTGGGCCTCAACGGCGCCGGCAAGTCCACCGTGCTGCGGATCATGGCCGGCGTGGACACCGATTACGAGGGCGAGGCCCGCCCGCAGCCGGGGATCAAGGTCGGCTACCTGCCGCAGGAGCCGCAGCTGGATCCGGAGCACACCGTGCGCGAGGCGGTCGAGGAAGGCGTGGGCGAGATCCTGCAGGCGCAGAAGCGCCTGGACGAGGTCTACGCCGCCTACGCCGAGGAAGGCGCCGACTTCGACGCCCTGGCCAAGGAGCAGGAGCGCCTGGAGGCGATCCTCGCCAGCGGCGACGCCCACACCCTGGAGCAGCAGCTGGAAGTGGCCGCCGACGCCCTGCGCCTGCCGCCGTGGGACGCGAAGATCGGCAACCTGTCCGGCGGCGAGAAGCGCCGCGTGGCCCTGTGCCGCCTGCTGCTGCAGAAGCCGGACATGCTGCTGCTGGACGAGCCGACCAACCACCTGGACGCCGAGTCGGTGGAGTGGCTGGAGCAGTTCCTGCAGCGCTACACCGGCACCGTGGTGGCCGTGACCCACGACCGCTACTTCCTCGACAACGCCGCCGAGTGGATCCTCGAGCTGGACCGCGGCCGCGGCATCCCGTGGAAGGGCAACTACACCGAGTGGCTGCAGCAGAAGGAAGAGCGGCTCAAGCAGGAAGAGAACCAGGAGAAGGCGCGCCAGAAGGCGATCGCCAAGGAGCTGGAGTGGGCGCGCCAGAACGCCAAGGGCGGCCGCTCCAAGGGCAAGGCGCGCCTGGCCCGCCTGGAGGAGCTGCAGTCGGTCGAGTACCAGAAGCGCAACGAGACCAACGAGATCTTCATCCCGCCGGGCGAGCGCCTGGGCAACAACGTCATCGAGTTCCGCAACGTCTCCAAGCGCTTCGGCGACCGCCTGCTGATCGACGACCTGAGCTTCATCGTGCCGCCGGGCGCGATCGTCGGCATCATCGGCCCCAACGGCGCCGGCAAGTCGACCCTGTTCAAGATGATCACCGGGCAGGAGCAGCCGGATTCGGGCCAGATCATCATCGGCCCGACCGTGAACCTGGCCTACGTGGACCAGAGCCGCGACGCGCTGGACCCGGACAAGACCGTGTTCGAGGAAGTGTCCGGCGGGCTGGACATCCTCAACATCAACGGCGTGGAGATCCAGTCGCGCGCCTACATCGGCCGCTTCAACTTCAAGGGCCAGGACCAGCAGAAGCGGGTCGGCTCGCTGTCCGGCGGCGAGCGCGGCCGCCTGCACATGGCCAAGACCCTGCTGCAGGGCGGCAACGTGCTGCTGCTGGACGAGCCGTCCAACGACCTGGACATCGAGACCCTGCGTGCGCTGGAAGACGCGCTGCTTGAGTTCCCGGGCAACGCCTTCGTGATCTCCCACGACCGCTGGTTCCTGGACCGCATCGCCACCCACATCCTCGCCTTCGAGGGCGACTCGCACGTGGAGTTCTTCCAGGGCAACTACCGCGAGTACGAGGAGGACAAGAAGCGCCGCCTCGGCGACGATGCCGGCCCCAAGCGCCTGCGCTTCAAGGCCCTGAAGTAAGCTTCCACCGGCCGCCCCGCGCGGCCGGTGCCTTTTCCAGCCCCCGCCAGGCCGGAGCCTGCCCATGTCCCTGCCCGAACGCCTGTTCAAGCTGAGCGAGCACGGCACCAGCACGCGCACCGAGGTGCTGGCCGGCCTGACCACCTTCCTGACGATGTCCTACATCGTCTTCGTCAACCCGGCGATCCTGGCCACCACGGGCATGGACCCGGGCGCGGTGTTCGTGGCCACCTGCCTGGCCGCGGCGCTGGGTTCGGCGGTGATGGCGCTGGCGGCCAATTTCCCGGTGGGCATGGCCCCGGGCATGGGCCTGAACGCGTTCTTCGCCTTCACCGTGGTCGGCGCCGCCGGCCTGCCCTGGGAGCAGGCGCTGGCGGCGGTGCTGCTGTCGGGCATCGTGTTCCTGCTGCTGACCGTGACCGGGGTGCGCCGCTGGCTGGTGGACGGCATCCCGGTGTCGCTGCGCAGCGCGATCGTGGCCGGCATCGGCCTGTTCCTGGCGATCATCGCCTTGCAGAAGTCCGACGTGGTGATCGGCGACGCCGACACCCTGGTGCGGCTGGGGCCGATGACCGAGCCGGAACCGCTGCTGGCACTCGGCGGCTTCCTGCTGATCGCCGTCCTCGAGGCACGCCGGGTCCGCGGCGCCATCCTCATCGGCATCCTCGCCGTCACCGCCACCGCATGGGCCATGGGCCTGGTGCAATGGAACGGCCTGGTCTCGCTGCCCCCGAGCCTGGAGCCGACCTTCCTCAAGCTCGACCTGCCGGGCCTGCTGCACTGGGAGGAAGGCGCCGGCTGGTCGGTGCTGCTGCAGGTGGTGCTGGTGTTCGTGCTGGTGGAGGTGTTCGACGCCACCGGCACCCTGTACGGCGTGACCAGCCGCGCCGGCCTGCTGAAGCTGGCGGACGGGCAGAAGCGCTTCGGCCGTGCACTGCTGGCCGACAGCACCGCGATCCTGGCCGGTTCGCTGCTGGGCACCAGTTCCACCACCGCCTACGCCGAGAGCGCCTCCGGCGTGCAGGTCGGCGGCCGCACCGGCCTGGTGGCCCTGGTGGTGGCGGCGCTGTTCCTGGCGGCGCTGCTGTTCTCGCCGCTGGCGGCGATGGTGCCCCCCTACGCCACCGCGCCGGCGCTGCTGTACGTGGCCGGGCTGATGCTGCGCGAGCTGGTGGAGATCGAATGGAGCGAACTGACCGAAGCGGTTCCTGCCGCGCTGTGTGCGCTGGCCATGCCCTTCACCTACTCCATCGCCAACGGCCTGGCCTTCGGCTTCATCGCCTATGCGGTGCTGAAGGCCGGCACCGGCCGCTGGCGCGAGGTGCATCCGGCGGTGTGGCTGGTGGCCGGCTTGTTCGCGCTGCGCTACGCGCTGGCCTGAGCTGGCGCGTCCGCCAGGCGCCATGCCGATGCACGGCATGGGCAGCCCTTTCCGCTCGAATCCGTCGCACGGTGCGCCGCGGCCTCAGCCCTGCGCCGCCAGCCGCGCCCGCTTCCGCGCCACCAGCCGGTTGACGTTGTAGAGCGAGACGAGCATCAGGTAGGCGCCTTCCAGCCAGCCGCTGCGATGCAGCGACACCACGTCCGCGTCCGCGAGCCCGGCCAGCCGCTCGCGGTCGATCGCGTGGAATCCCCGCAGGCGACCGGTCGTGGTGGCGTTGAACTGCAGGTCCAGCTCCACCGGCTGGATCAGCCCCAACCGCTCGAACTCGGCATACATGGGTCATGCGGCCTGCACCCCGTCGTGGATCCTGCGCAGCACCCGGATGACGTACTCCAGGTACGGGCTCTGCCCGCCCTGCGGCAGGAACACGGGCACGCCATCCGGCGCGCCCACCCGCGGATGGTCCAGGTCGACGTGGACCACCGGCTCGAGGATTTCCCGGCCGTGCTCGACCCGCGGCTGGAACCCGATCAGGAACGGGCCCTTGGCGACGTAACCGGGCAGGTAGGCCGCTTCCCAGCATCCATCCTGCAGCAACAGGTTCTCGTCCCGGTCGAATCCGAGCAGGGCGAACGCCTCCCACCCGGAGTCGTCGGCATTGCGCTTGAGCAAGATCGGGTAATCCCGCAGCAGTTCGGCGAACTCTGTGGGGAACGCCGGGACCGCGCCCACCGCGTCACCGAACTGCGGGCCGTGCCCCAGCGCCACCCTGAGGTCGCGGTGGGCGTCGTTGGCCAGCAGCTCGTAACGCGCCATTCCCCCTCCTGCCCTTCGTCCACGCCGGAACCGGCACGGGCGCCCCGCCCTCCGGTCCGCGCCCGTGCAGGGGGCCGCTGCCCGCGCAGCGGCCCCCGCGCCAAACCGGCGCTCACCCGCCAGGATCAGAACTTGTAGCGCACGCCCAGCATGTAGCGCGGTGCCTGGTCGACCAGGCGCACGATCTGGCTGCCAGTACGGCCGTGCCAGCGCACGTCCTCGCCGGTCAGGTTGATCGCCTCCAGGCTGAAGGCCCACTGGTCGTCGAGCTGGTAGGTGACGCTCAGGTCGATCTGGTCGTACTCCTCCACGTAGTACGGGTTGTGCGAGGCGTCGTCCTGGTTGCTGAGGATCAGGTACTCGTCGCGCCAGTTCCACGCCAGGCGGGCCGACCACCCGTACTTCTCGTACATCAGCATCAGGTTGGCGGTGTCGCTGAGGCCCAGCAGGGCGAACTGCTCGGCGATGGACGCGTTGTTGAAGCCGACGTCGCCGTTGACGATGGTGTAGTTGGCGTAGATGCCGAAGCCGGTGTCGCCGAAGAAGTACTGGCCGGCCAGTTCCCAGCCGTTGAGCTTGGCGGTGTGCTGGTTGACCGGCCGGCTGATGTTGAACTCGTACAGCGGGTCGGTCGGCAGGCCCTCGATGTCGTAGCGGCTTTCCATCTCCAGCGCCTGGCTGCCGTTGTAGGCCGCCAGCCCCCCGGTCTCGGTGGCGTTGCGCAGCATGGCCAGGGCGGTGAACAGGTTGGTGTCGCTGGCCGCGCAGGCGCTGTCGGGATTGCCGCCGGCCGCCTGCACCTGGGCCACGCAGTCCGCGCTGTCCAGGAACGCCAGCGCCGCCAGCGCATCCGGGCCCGAGGTCGGGTCGGTCAGGTCGTACATCGTGCCCCTCTCGACCGCGGTACCCAGGAAGTTGTTGACCGACTTGTTCCAGTAGGTCGCGCTCAGGTAGCTGGCATCGGCGAAGTACCACTCCAGGGCCAGGTCGACGTTGTTGGACTCCAGCGGCCGCAGCTTGGTGTTCTGTGCGTCGGCCGAGCCACGGCTGGATTCGTTCAGCAGCACCGAGCCATTCGGGCGGTTCACGTTGCCGGGGCCGGCGGCCAGGCTGGTGAACGGCGCGCGGGCGATGGTGCGGCCGAAGGAGGCGCGGCCCTTCAGGGTATCGGTGAAGTCGATCGAGAAATCCAGGTTCGGCAGGATGTAGCTGTAGCTGTTCGTGTCCCTGTACACCGTCGCGTCGCCCGGAGCGCCGTCCTTGATCTGGAAGTCGTTGTTGGACTGCCAGTTGATGGCCGCGCGGTTGGCCACCACGTTGACCGCCTCCACGTCGGTGGTCTCGTAGCGCAGGCCGAGCCGGGTGTTCACCGGCCGGCCGGCGAGCTGGCCCTCCAGGTCCACCTGGAAATACGCCGCGTGGGTCTTCTCCTCAACCATGCTGTTGGTGTTGAGGATCGGGTTGAGCCCGATGTCCGAGCCGTAGACGTCCCGTGCCCACTCCGCCAGCCCGCCGGCATTCCCGCGGAAGCCGCTGCGGAACGCGCCCGGGGCGCTGAAGTCGTCGAACATGCCGACCACGTCGTACGGGGTCAGCAGGCCCATCAGCCCGTTCTGCACGTCGCTGGCGACGTTGTCCACGCTCCAGTTGCCGAGCGTGTTGAAGTTCTCGGAATTGTTCTGCTGGCGCAGGGTGACCGTGGAGCTGTCCACGCCGAACTGGAAGCGGCCGTCGTCGAACACCCATTCGCCGTCGATGCGGCCCTGCTTGATCTCCGACTCCTGGCGCTGGGCGTTGATGCGCAGGACCTGGGAGCCGACCTGGCCCTCCTGCCAGGGCGGGTTGACCTGGCCGTTGGTGCCGGCCTGGGCGTCGGCCAGGGTCGGGTACCAGGTACGCGTGCCGATCGGCAGGCCGTTGTTGAACCGCAACTCCTGGGCATAGTGGCCGCCGCAGTTGGGTGCACCGGTGCCGACGCAGTTGTTGGTGCCGGCCACGCTGACGTACAGCGCGCCGCCGCCGGTCAGCGGGTCGTTCGGCTTGCTCTCGGTCTTGGAGTTGTGGGCGTCGAAGCTCAGGCGCAGGCTGTCGTTGACCCGCCAGTCGACGTTGAGGCCGATCTGGTTGAACTCGTACTTCTGCGCGTTGCGCTGCTGCTCCATGCCGAAGTCCTTGAACGGCGAGGAGCCGGCGGTGGAGATCTCGCGGATGTAGACCGGGGTGGCGATCGCGCCGCTGCGGTCGAACTCGACGTGCGTGTAGGCGTCGTTCTGCAGCCACATGCCCATCTCGCCGCGCTTTTCGGTGATCTCGTTGGTCGAGTGGGTGTAGTCCAGGGTGAACACGACGTCGTCGTTGGGCGCGAACTGCAGCACGGCCTGCGCGTTGACGCGCTCGCGCTCGAAGTCCGAGAACGCGTAGCGGATGTCGTTCGGCCGCGCGTACAGCTCACCCACCTCCGGGGCGTTGACCACGGCGGGGTTGCCGGGCATCGAGCCGGTCCATTCCTGCACGTTCCATGCGTTCTCGGTGGCTTGGGTCGAGCCGGCGCGGCGCTTCTGCTGGCTGGCGCTCAGGCTGATGCCCCAGGCCTTGTCCGGATTGGCGTAGCTGAAGATGCCGGACACTTCCGGGGTGATGTCGGTGCCGAACGGCTGCGACTTGTCGTAGACGCCCTTGACGCCGGCGCTGGCGACCACCTCGCCGCCGCGGTTGTTGAACGGACGCGCGGTGAGGATGTTGATGGTGGCGCCGATGCCGCCGGAGGGAACATGCGCCTGGCCGGTCTTGTAGACCTCCAGGCCGCTGACCGCCTCCGACGCCAGCTGCGCGAAGTTGAACGCGCGGGTACCACCGTCCACGCCGCCCACTGCCACCTGCCCGGGCGATCCGAACGCGTCCGCGCCGGGGACCTGGCGGCCGTTGAGGGTGACCATGTTGAACTGCGGGCCGAAGCCGCGCGCGGTGACCTGGGCGCCTTCGCCGTCGCGGCGCTCGATCGAGATGCCGGTGATGCGTTGCAGGGACTCTGCAAGGTTGGTGTCGGGGAACTTGCCGATGTCCTCGGCGCTGACCGCGTCCACGATGCCCGCGGAATCTCGCTTGATGTTCATCGCCTGGTCGAGGCTGCTGCGCAGGCCGGTGACCTGCACGGCGTCGAGCTGGGTTGCATCCTGCGCGTCCTGCGCGAACGCCGGGTTGACCACGATCATGCCGCCGACGACGGTGAACATCGCCCGCGAGCGGAACTTCTTCAGCTTATGGTTCATTGGGGGGAGTCCTTGGCACTGGGGGTTGGCGGCTATCCGGCGTGCGCTGGCGCGTGCGGACCGGGGGTGGCCGCCGTTACGCCGATAGACAGCGCTGGACATCGGGAACGCATGTACATCCTGGTACCTCCATCTCTCGGGCTTGCGAACGGGTGGTGTCCTTCGACCTCCGGCTCCGGTCCGGACGGCGCGTGCCGGCCGTGCTGGCTCGCCAGCTGCGGGACGGACTGCCTGGTCGGCGATCGGGATGGGCGCATTCTTCCGCGCGCCACTGCGCTGACAGGTGCCTTTCGATCGACCTGCGCGGCGGGCGCCTGTCAACGCGGGGCGAAGGGATAACAGCTGTCCTGCAGTGTGTCCAAGCACGGCGCGGCGTTATTGACGCTTGCTATCGCGGCATCCGCACGGAAGCACGAGCCTGCGGTTCGGCGCTGCAAGCGATGCTTGCGAGCGCCCGCCATGCGGCCGCTTGCTGCCGGCGCCGCGGCATTTCAAAACGACATGGCAATCAGCGCATTGCGGAATACGCATGTGTATGCACGCCGCTGCTGCCGCGCGTCATCATTGCTTGCAGTGCCACGCACGCGGATTTCCCGATCGATCCGTGACTCGGCGGACGCGATGCCGCTCGTTTTGCGCCGCAGCACGACTCTCCGCGGGTGGCGTCGCGGCGCAGTGCCATGCGCGCCGCCGATGTGGCCGCAACGCAGGGCATCCGCGTCGCGGTGGCCACGCGCGCACGCGGCCACCCCACCCGCGAAGCAACGCGGGCGGGGGGCAAGTGCGCCGCGGGGACTACTGGATCACGTCGATGAAGGTATTGATCGACAGCCGCCCATTGAGCGGATCGGGCGGCGGCACGTTGTGGTTGTCGATCGTGGCCGAATGCAGCGAATTGCGCCGGTACATCACCAGGCGGTTGAACACGCCCTCGACCTGGCCGATGCGCTCGAACATCGGCGTGTCCTCGCCGATGTAGCCCGGGCCGGGCGCGTCCGGTCCCTGGGCTTCTTCGTCCAGCTTGCGGTAATAGGCCTCGTGCCGGGTCTCGTCCACGTCCTCGAAGCCGGTGGCGCGGTGGCGGTAGAACGCGGTGCCGCCCCAGTTGCCGCGGAACAGGTAGTGCACCGCGGCCAGGCCCTGGCGCGAGACCGCGTCGATGTGCGGGATGCGCTGCAGGAACATCAGCTGCTCCGGCGCCCGGGTGATCAGCGAGTAATGCGAGGTCGCGCGCAGCCGGCCCGGCCCGATCCCGAAGAACTCCTCCAGCAGCGGCTGCGCCAGGCGCTCCAGCAGCACTTCGTAGGACGCCGGCGCGCGCGCGCGGATGCCCGGGAAGAACGCGCCCTGCGGCGTGAAGTCCAGGCGCGCGGCCTTGCGCACCAGCCGCTCCGGATCGGCCACCAGCTGGTCCACGACCAGCAGCGGCGCGCCTTCGCGGCCGATGGAAAGGCGCTGGACGCGCAGCTGCGGGCTGAGGTCGATGATCATGCCTTGGCTCAGCCCACGGTCGAACGGCGCCGGTTGTGCCACACCGACGGGTCGGCCGGGCAATAGCGCTTGAGGAATTCGTGGTGCTGCGGCATCGCCTGCACCGCGCGCTCGATCGGGCGGCGCACGCCCTGCAGCAGGGTCTGCATGTCCGCGTCGCTCAGGCCGCGGGTGAGCGGATGGTGGTCCTTGGGCACCACGCCCTGCCCCAGCATGCAGTGGGTCCACGAATCCAGGCGGAACAGCTCGTCCTCGCCCTGCCAGGCGTAGGCGGTGTCGCGGAACACCTGGATGCGCTCGGCCAGCTCCGGCGGCAGCTGCATCTCGCGGCACTGCTTCCACATCGGCTCGTCGCGCTGGTTGAGGTGGTAGTGCAGGATGATGAAGTTGCGGATGTGCTCCAGCTCGTCGCGGCTGACCTTGTTGTAACGGTCCACCACCGCCTGGCTGATGCCCTCGAACGGGAACAGCTGCACCAGCCGCGTCACCGCGCTGAGGGTCAGGTGGATGCTGGTGGATTCCAGCGGTTCGATGAAGCTGCTGGCCAGGCCCAGCGAGACCACGTTCTTGTTCCAGGCCTGGCGGCGGCGCCCGGTGCGGAACGGCACCACCCACGGCTCGCGCACCAGCCTGTCATCGGGATAGGCGGCGCGCAGCCTGGCCGCGGCCTCGTCGTCGGACATGTGCTCGCTGGAGAACACCCAGCCGCAGCCGACCCGGTGCTGCAAGGCGATGTGCCAGCGCCAGCCGGCCTCGTGCGCGATCGCCCGGGTGTACGGCACCGGCGGCACGTCCGACTCCACCTGCATGGCCACCGCGCGGTTGCACGGCAGCCAGTTGTTCCAGTCCTCGTAGCCGGTCCTCAGCGTCTGCTCGATCAGCAGGCCGCGGAAGCCGGTGCAGTCGATGAACAGGTCGCCCTCGAGCACCTGGCCATCCTCCAGCACCAGCGCCTGCACGTAGCCGCTTCCGGGATCCTGCCGGACCTGGGCGATCTTGCCCTCGACCCGCTTCAGGCCGCGGCCTTCGCACTTGGCGCGCATGAACGCCGCGTACAGCGCCGCGTCGAAGTGGTAGGCATAGCTGACGTCCGAGCGCTCAAGGCGCGTGGCGGCCTTGGTCCAGCGCATCGACCACTGCTGGGCGCTGTCGTTCGCGTCGAACAGCGCGAACCGGTCCAGGCGCGCGGCCGCCGTCTCCAGGCAGTAGTCGCCCAGGTCGGAGTGGATGCCGCGCCTGCGGCTCTCGAGCCAGAACTGGTGGAAATCGCACGACCAGGTGTTCACGCCGGTGGTGCCGAACGGGTGGAAGTAGCGTTCGCCAGGCCGCTTCCAGTTCTCGAAGGAGATGGCGAGCTTGAAGCTGCCGGCCACCGCCTTCATGAACTCGCGCTCGTCGATCTGCAGCAGGCGGTGGAAGGTGCGGATCGTGGGGATGGTGGACTCGCCCACGCCCACGGTACCGATCTCCTCCGATTCGACCAGGGTGATCTCCAGCAGGTCGCGGAACTGGTGGGTCAGCGCGCAGGCCGCCACCCAGCCTGCGGTCCCGCCGCCAGCGATCACCACCTTGCGGATCCGGTTGTTGTCCAAGACAGTCCCCCTCCATTGCGATGGCCGCCCGGGCCGCGATGGGCGGATGCGTGCGCCATCCCGTGGCGCCCGGATCCGCCGACCCGCCGCGGTCAGCGGTTGAGTTTGTTGATCAGGGCCGCCCGCATGCGGCGGGCGGAGGTTTCGTCGAACGGCGCCAGCTCGCCCCGCGCCTGCTCGGGCAGGTGCTCGCCGGCGCGCCCGGCCGGGCCGAACACGTAGTACTCGAACAGCTCGCGCCAGGCGCGCTTTTCCTGCTCCGGGCGGTCGCGGATCGACCACATCGCCAGGTTGAGCGCGTGCATCGGCGTGGGGATCCAGGCCGGCATGCTGCTCCACCAGTAGTTGACCAGCACGGTGAATGGATCCAGGCCCTGCACGTGGTGCCACCACATGCTGGGGATGAAGATCGCGTCGCCCGGCTCCAGCACCACCGTCTGCCCGGCCTTGATCGCCTCGGCGAAGCGCGGGTAACGCTCCAGGTCCGGGGCCTCGAAGTCGACCACGCTCACCGCCTGCCCGCCCGGCGTGGGATGCAACGGGCCGGGATAGAGGTTGTGCACCTGCTCCGGCGGGAACAGGGTGAAGCGGCGCCGGCCCACCGCGCAGCAGGCGATGTTGTTGGGCGCGTCGTAGTGGCAGGACGCGGTCACCCGGTTGCCGATCCAGATGCTCGGCGGCGCGGACACGCCGTGCCGCTCCAGGCCAAGGTCGTTGTGCCCGCGCAGGCTGGGCAGGCAGTAGTCGACCAGCAGCGAGGCCACGTAGTAGGTCGGCGGCGCCGGGTCGTCCTCGCAGGCGGCCAGCTCGTCCAGCACCTGGTCCAGGGTGCCGCGCCGCACCTCGCAGTTGAGGCGGGTGAAATCCTCGTTGTAGAACGGCCGTCCCGCCGTCGACGGCTCGCCCCAGTTGTATTGCAGCGGGCGGCCGTTGTAGTGGCTGCGCAGCAGCTCGCGCGCGGCCTGCGACGATTCCAGCCCGGCCCTGACCAGGCTCCAGTCGCGCGCCAGCCCCGGCAGCACGGTGGGCGTGGCCTCGGCGAGCAGCCGTTCCAGCGGCAGCGTCTCCGGCGTGCAGCCCTCGAGCACGCGCACTTTCGCGAGCCGGTCGAACATGCTCAGGCCGCCTTCCCCTCGGCTTCCTCGCGCAGGCGCCGCTGCTTCTCGGCGATCAGGCGCGACACGTTGTTCAGCGAGGCCAGGATCAGGTACACGCCCTCCAGCCAGCCCTCGCGGTGCAGTGCATGCAGCTGTTCGGCGTCCAGCGCCGCCAGGCGCTCGCGGTCGATCCCGTACAGCCCGGTCAGGTTGAACTGGTGCCCTTCGTCGACCCTGACGTCCAGGGTCACCGGCTGGATCAGGCCCAGCCGGTCCAGCTCCGGATACATCCGGCGCGCGCCCTCGACGCCGACGTGGATGCCGTGCAGCACGCGGATCACCTTCTCCAGGTACGGGCTGTTGCCGCCGTGCGGCGCGAACACCGGGTGGCCATGGCCGTCGCGCAGGCGCGGGTGGTCAAGGTCCACGTGGATCACCGGCTCGTTGCGCAGCTGGCCATCGACCATCTGCTCCTGGAAGCCGATCAGGAACGGGCCGCGCGCGATCACCGCCGGCAGGTAGTTGGCGTGCCAGGCGCCGTCGCGCAGGTACAGGTTCTCGCTCGGGCCGAAACCCAGCAGCGCCACCGCGTGCCAGGACCCGTCCGGGTCCTTGCGCAGGAAGATCGGGTATTCGCGCTGCATCTCGGCGAACTCGGTCGGGAACGCCTCGACCATGCCGACGGCATCGCCGTAGTCGGCACTGAAGCGCGCGGACACGCGCAGGTGGCTGTGCGCGACGTTGTTGAGCAGTTCGTAACGGGCCATCTTGGCTCCAGCAGGTTGGTGCGGACCGCAGGGGGTCCTTTCCCCGGAAGCTGCGCTTCCCCGATTGACCATATCGGCACCGCGCACGGCCCGCAAGCGGACTTTGGCGCGGCAGCAGGCCGCGAAAAAAAGGGACCGTCGCCGGAGCGACGGTCCCTGTCCTTGCAGCGGTTACAGCTACGTCGTTCCCACGTCAGAAGGTGTAGCGCAGGCCCACCATGTAACGCGGGGACTGGTCGACCAGGCGCACGAACTGGCGGCTGGAACGGGCGTGCCAGCGCACGTCCTCGCCGGTGAGGTTGATGGCCTCGGCCGACACCGACAGGTTCTCGGTCAGCTTGTAGCTCACGCTCAGGTCGATCTGGTCGTACTCCTCGACGAAGTACGGGTTGCGGTTGTTGCCGTTCTGGTTGGCGGCCAGCAGGTACTCGTCGCGCCAGTTCCAGGCCAGGCGCGCCGACCAGCCGTACTTCTCGTACATCAGCACGAGGTTGGCGGTGTCGGACAGGCCGGTCAGGGCGAACACGTCGGTGCTCGGGTCGGCCGCGCGGTCCACGCCCACGTCGCCTTCGACGATGGTGTAGTTCGCCAGGACGCCGAAGCCGGTGTCGCCGAAGAAGTACTGGCCACCGATCTCCCAGCCATGCAGCGTGGCCCCGCGCTGGTTCACCGGGCGGTTGACGTCGAACTCGTACAGCGGGTCGCCGCGGCTGGCGTCGCCGATCACGTCGTACAGGGCCTCCAGCTCCAGCACCTGGGCGTTGGAACCGTTGTACGCGGACAGGCCGCCGGTCTGGTCGGCGTAGCGCAGCAGCGCGGTGGCGGCGAACAGGGTGGTGTAGTCCTGCTTGCAGCCCTCGGACGGGTCGTTGCCGGCCGCGGTCACCTGGGCAATACACTGCGAGCTGCCCAGGAAGGCGTTGGCTGCCTGCGCGTCCGGGCCCGAGGTCGGGTCGGCCAGGCCGTACAGGTTCTCGCGGACCACGGTGTTGCCGATGAAGTTCTTGACCCGCTTGTTCCAGTAGGTCACGCCGATGAAGCTGGACGGGGCGAAGTACCACTCCAGGCCGATGTCGACGTTATCCGACTCAAGCGGCAGCAGGCTCGGGGTCTGCGCGTTGCCGGTGGCGCGGTATTGCTCGCCGTACAGGATCGAGCCGCTCGGGATTCCCGGGTTCGGGCCGGCGTACAGGTTGCCGTACGGGGCGCGGGCGATGGTCTTGCTGAACGACGCGCGGCCCTTCAGGTCGGCGGTGAAGTCGATGCTGAAGTCCAGGTTCGGCAGCACGTAGCTGTAGCTGGCCGTCTCGGAGAACGGCATCGCCTCGGGCGAGTTGCGGATCTGGAAGTCGTTGTTCGACAGCCAGGCCATGCCCGACGGGACCTGGATGACCGAGGTCGACTTCACGTCGGTCTTCTCGTAGCGGACGCCGGCGACCATGTAGGTCGGGAAGTCGCCCAGCATGCCGTCCTGCTCCCACTGGATGTAGATCGACTTGGTCTTCTCCTGGACCAGGTTGTCGGCGTCGTACGCCGGGTACACGCTCGCCTTGATCTCGTCGCAGCGGTTCTGCGCGTTCCAGGCGGCCGGCGCGTTGCCCGCGGCGCACACGCCCTCGGCCCACTGCGCCAGGCCGGTGGCGTTGCCGATCCACACGTTGGAGTCGGCGCCGTTGGTGTTGAAGTCCTCGAACAGCCTGGTGATGCTGAACTTGCGCAGGTGGTTGGCGATGTCCGCGATCTGGCCGCGGTCGGTCGAGGTCCAGTCGCCCAGGGTCATCAGGTGGGCATGGCCGTCGACGTTCAGGCGGCGCATCTTGCTGTCGCTGGAGTTGACGCCGAACAGGAAGCGGCCGTTGTCGAAGGAGAACTCGCCGTCGATGCGGCCTTCCTTGACCTCGCTGTCCTGGCGGGTCGACCAGATGCGCATGATCTGGCTGCCCAGGGTCTCCGGCGCAAAGTCGGAGTTGACCACGCCGTTGGTGTTGGCCAGGGCGTCGGCGGTGGTCGGGTACAGCGTGCGCCACATCACCGGCAGGCCGTTGCTGAAGCGGTACTCCTGGGTCCAGTTGTTGGTGCTCGGGTCGGGCGCGAAGCCGCCGAAGCTGAACGCGGTGGAGCTGCCGCCGGTGACCGGGTCGTTCGGGCGGCTGTTGACCTTGGTGTTGTGGGCGTCGAAGGTCAGGCTCAGGCGGTCGTTGACGTCCCACTTCACATTCAGGCCGATCGAGTCGAGCTCGTACTTCTGCTCGTCGCGCTGCTGCTCGAAGCCGAAGTCCTTGCCGCCGCCGGCCAGGTCGCGGATGTAGACCGGGGTCGCAACCTTCTTGTCACCGTCGAAGGTGACGTGGGTCAGGTTGTTCTGCAGCCACATGGTCTGCTCGCCACGGTCCTGCGCGATCTCGTTGGTCGAGTAGGTGTAGTCGAGGGTGAAGGTCAGCGCGTCGGTCGGGGCGAACTGCAGCACGCCCTGGGCGTTGGTGCGCTCGCGCTCGAAGTTCTGGTACGCGTAGCGCACGTCGTTCGGCATGGAGTACAGCTGGCCGATCTCCGGCGCGTTCTCGATCACCGCGTCGGAACGGAACTTGCTGTCGGTGCCGGTCCAGCGGGCCACGTTCCAGCCGTTCTCGGTGGCCTGGGCCGAACCGCCGTGGCGCTTCTGGTAGCTGGCGTTCAGGCTCACGCCCCAGGTCTTGTCCGGGTTGGCGTAGCTGAAGATGCCCGAGATCTCGGGGGTGATGTCGCTGCCGATGGTCTGCGACTCGTCCTTCACCGCCTTGACGCCGGCGCTGGCGACCACTTCGCCGCCACGGTTGTTGAACGGGCGCGCGGTCAGGATGTCGATCGTGGCGCCGATGCCGCCGGACGGCTGCGAGGCGCGGCCGGTCTTGTACACGGTCACGCCGTTGATCGCCTCGGAGGCGAGCTGGGCGAAGTTGAAGCCGCGGGTACCGGAACCGATGCCGCCGACCTCCAGGCCGCCGCCGCCGAAGCCGTCGGCGCCCGGGATCTGGCGGCCGTTGAGGGTGACCAGGTTGTAGCCGGGGCCGAAGCCGCGCGCGGTGACCTGGGCGCCTTCGCCGTCGCGGCGCTCGATCGAGATGCCGGTGATGCGCTGCAGCGACTCGGCGAGGTTGGTGTCGGGGAACTTACCGATGTCCTCGGCGCTGATCGCGTCGACCACGCCGGGCGTGTCGCGCTTGATGTTCATCGCGTGGTCGAGGGAGCTGCGCAGGCCGGTCACCGTCACGGTGTCCAGCTGGGTCGCCTCCCGCGAGTCCTGCGCGAACGCGGGATTGATGACGATCATGCCGCCGACGATGGTGAACATCGCCCGCGAGCGGAGCTTCTTCAGCTTCTTGTGGTTCATCAGTAGGTCCTCAGCACTGGGAATTGACAGCCGTCGGCGTGCGCTGGCGCGTGCCCGACCGGAACCCGGCCGCAGTCACGCCGATAGACAGCGCTGGACATCGGAGACACGTGTACATCCTGTTAAACCTCCCCTCTCTCTGGTTCGAAATGGTGGTTCCTTCCGCCTTTTAGACGCAGGCGTTACCTGCTTTTCCCCCGGATCGCATTGCCCGGGTGTGTGCCGGCTCGAACGCCTCACCGGCGAATCTGGAAGAAAGGCGCGTTCCACGCCTCCCACGCGCTGGCCGCAAACTGTGAACTCCAGGTGCAGCAGTTAGCGGTACCAGTTAACGCGGGGCGAATGGATAACAGCTGTTTTCCAGGGTGTCCACAGTGCAGCGCAACAGTTTTTTTACTGTTTCGGCGGGAACATTCACGCGCACTAAACAACTGGAACATGACACCGCGGGCCAATATTCCTGGCACGTTCGGCCGATTCCGCCTTAATACGCGACCGCACTTTTGAAAGTGCCATACCAATCAAGGCATTGCGGAATGGAAACGTGTACACGGAATTTCCGTCCCCGCAGGTATGGAAATGCAAGCATTACTTGCATACCGGTCGGACGTAAGCGTCCGGCGCAAACGACAGCGACGGACATACTGCTGCGTCGCAACACAAATCTCCGCAAAGCCGGGCTGCCACTCCGCAACTCAAGCATTGCGCGTGGCGCCAGCCCCGACCCCGGGGCGGCACGGCTCAGGGCAGGAACGGGAAAACCAGCTTAAGCACGCCGCGCAGGGCACCCTCGGCGCTGGCGGCCACGGCCCTGGCACCGAGGCTGTTGATCGCATTGCGCACGTCCTGCCAGCGCAGGCTGGACACGTCCTTGCGCAGCAGCTCGGCCAGCTCCTGGGAGGCGGGCGCCAGCGCGCGCAGGCGCGCCACCACCACTTCGGTATCCGGCTGCAGGAAGCCGCTGCGCTCGGCCAGGGCCACCAGGGTGTCGAAGCGCACGGCCAGCACCTCGCGGTTGCGCTCGTAGACCGGCAGGCCGCCGGCATCGAGGATGGCCTGCTCGAACTGCTGGCGGTCGTCCGGGTGCTCGATGCGCACCGCGAGGAAACCCTCATTGCGGCTGCGCTCGCTGACGTGGCTGGCGCCGGCGCGCAGGTTGGCCTCGCCCAGGACGTGGCCGAGGATGCGGCGCAGGGCTTCGTCCGCCGGCTCGGCCACCAGCTGCCGCCAGCGCGCGTAGCCGTCGCGGCGCAGCGCGCGCAGCTTGGCCGGGGTCACCCGCAGCTGCGCCGCGGCGGCGTGGTTGCTGGCGTTGCGGTCGATCGCGCCGTCGCGCTCCAGCAGCACGAACACCAGCAGTTCCAGGTCGCGCTTGCTGAGCGCGCCGAAGCCCTGCAGCTGCGTCTGGCGCAGGAATTCGGAGGCGAACGCCGCCGGGTCTTTGAGTTCGAGCTGCTGCATGGGATTGGCCTCCTCCGGTGCCGCAGTATCGCCGGCGCCGGTCGCAGGGGCTGGGATGCGCTTGCAACCTCCGTCCCCCTTCGCGCCGGCAGGCGCAAGGATGGCACGGCGGCATACGCCGGCGTCGCGGCGTCCGCCCGGCCTGTGGCATCGTGTGCCGTCCGCCAGCCGGCGACCATCCGCACGACGCACACCATCTATATGGAGGGACCATGCTCGACACCGGACTGACCCGCCGCCACCTGCTGGCCGCCATGGCCGGCGCCGGCATCGGCGCCGCCCTGCCCGCCTCGGCCGCGCCGCGCCCGGTCGCCGGCGCGGCCCGCGGCACCCACGCCGGCCGCCGCCCGGATTCGATCGGCGTGGCCCTGGTCGGGCTGGGCTACTACGCCACCAACCTGCTTGCCCCAGGGCTGCAGCTGACCCGCAACTGCCACCTCGCCGGCATCGTCACCGGCTCGCCGGACAAGATCCCCGAATGGCAGCGCAAGTACGGCATTCCCGACCGCAACGTCTACAGCTACGACGACTTCGACCGCATCGCCGGCAACCCGGACATCCAGGCGGTCTACATCGTCACTCCCAACGACCTGCACAAGCCGCTGGCCCTGCGCGCGGCCGCCGCCGGCAAGCACGTGTGGTGCGAGAAGCCGATGGCGATGGACGCCGCCGGGGCCCAGGAGATGATCGATGCCTGCCGCGCCGCCGGCGTGCAGCTGGCCATCGGCTACCGCCTGCAGCACCAGCCCAGCACCCTGCGCCTGCGCGCGATGGCGAGGGAGAAGCCGTACGGGCGCATCCTCAAGGTGCGCGCCGACGCCGGCTTCCACGCCTACGACGACGTCGACCCGGCCAACAAGCCGTGGCGCCTGCTGCCGCAGCACGGCGGCGGCGCGATGTACGACATGGGCGTGTACTCGCTGCAGGGCGCGCGCTACATCACCGGCCAGGAGCCGGTGGCGGTGAGCGCGCGCAGCGGGACCACGCGCCCGCACCTGTTCGAGGGCGTGGACGAGACCACGCATTTCACCCTGGAGTTCGCCGATGGCCTGGTGGCGGAGTGCTCGACCAGCTTCGGCCGCAACATGAACCTCCTGCGCGCCGACTGCGAGCGCGGCTGGTACCAGCTGGAGCCGTTCCAGACCTACAACGGCCTGGCCGGCCGCACCAGCGACGGCCAGCTGTTCGATGACGGCGGCGTGCCGCACCAGCAGGCGCTGCAGATGGACAACGACGCGCTGGCGATCCTCGAGGGCCGGCCGCCGCTGGTTCCGGGCGAGGAAGGACTGCGCGACATGCGCGTGGTCGACGCGGTCTACGCCTCCGCGCGCGAGGGCGGCCGCCGCATCGTGCTGTAGCCGGTTAATCCGCGCTTCACCGCGCTGCTTCCAGGCTCAGGCCCCCGCACCGGACCCAGGAGCCAAGCATGAGCCGGACCCCTGCCCACCTCGCCGCCGCGCTGCTGTTGGCCGCCGCCAGCGGCGGCGCGCTGGCCCAGGCCGCCACCCTGCCCCTGCCGCCCGATCCGCCGCCGCCGGCGGCCGCGCCCATGCAGCGGCAGAGCGGCATGGTGGTGATCGAGCGCGGCAACGACGAGCGCGTCGTCGTCCGTTCCTACGAACCGGACAGCGTGGTCGGCGAGTACCGCATCGACTTCGATGCCATGGACGCCAACGGCGACGGCGTCATCGACCGCCGCGAGGCCGCGGCCAATCCCACCCTGGAAGCGGAGTTCCGCGCGGTCGACGAGAACGGCGACGGCCACCTGGACCGGGCGGAACTGTCCGGCTGGATCCGCTGAGCTAGAGCCCGGCGGCGTGCCGCCACAGCGCGCGCTTGAGCGGCGGCAGGCGACCGGCCAGGCCCAGCAGGTGCCCGCGCAGCAGGGTGGGCACCGGGTGGGCGTTGGAGAACACGGTATTGATCGCCTCGAACGCGTGCGCGGAGACCGTGTTGTCGCTCAGGCGCCGCCGCTCCCAGCGCTGCAGCCGGTGTGGCGCGGTCCAGTCGGCGCCGCGGCGCAGCGCCGCGGCCACTTCGTCCTGCAGCGCCGCCACGTCGCGCAGGCCCAGGTTCACGCCCTGCCCGGCCAGCGGATGCACCACGTGCGCCGCGTCGCCCAGCACCAGCACGCGCCCGGCAACCTGTTGCCGCACCAGCTGGCGGCGCAGCGGGAAGGCGGCGCGCTTCGACGCCAGTTCCACCTTGCCCAGGCGAGCGGCCGAGGCATCACCCAGCTCGATCGCGAACCGCTCTTCGTCCAGTTCCAGCACGCGCGCCGCCTCGGCATCCGGCAGGCTCCACACGATCGACGCCAGGCCATCGGTGAACGGCAGCAGCGCCAGCGGGCCGGTGGGCAGGAAGCGCTGCCAGGCGGTGGCCTGGTGCGACTGCTCCGTCCTGATGTAGGCGACCACGCCGCGCTGGCCGTAGTCGTGGGCGTCGACCTCCAGCCCGGCCAGGCGCCGCAGCGCCGACGCGGCGCCATCGGCGGCCACCGCCAGGCGCGACTCCAGCCGGGTGCCGTCGTCCAGGCGCAGGCGCACGCCGGCCGGGTCCTGCTCCATCGCCTCCACCCGCGCCGGGGTGTGGCAACGCACGCCGGCAATGGCCAGGGCCGCCCACAGGCGGTCGGCCAGCAGGTCGTTTTCCACGATCCAGCCCAGCTCCGGGCGGCCCATCGAGGCGGCATCGAACACCAGCTCGTCGCCGCCGGCCGCGTCCCATACCCGCATGCGGCGGTAGGGCTGGGCACGCGCGTCCAGCACCTGCGGCCACACGCCCAGGCGCTGCAGCAGCGCGGCGTTGTCCGGCGCCAGTGCGTACACGCGCAGGTCCGGCTGTTCGCGCGACCAGCGCGGCGCCGGGCGCGGCTCGACCAGGGCCACCTCCAGCCCGGCACGCGCCAGGGCCAGGGCGCAGGCCGCACCGACCACGCCGCCGCCGGCGACCACCACGTCCAGGCGCACGCGGCTCATCGGCACAGCTCCGGCACGTCGCCGCGGAAGCCCATGGCCCCGCCGACCAGCCAGGCCTGCAGCCAGGCGGCGCGGTCGGCGGCCAGCAGGCCCAGGCTACGCAGCGGGCGCAGCAGCGGCGAGGGGTTGGAGGTCAGCCGCGCCAGCCCGTCGGAGAACGCCAGGGTGCGTTCGCGGTCCTCGCGGCGGCGTTCGGCATGGCGCGCCAGCAGCGCCTCGGCGCCCGGATCGGCCGGCGCAGCACGCAGCAGCTCGGCCAGGGTCAGGGCATCGCGCAGACCCAGGTTGAAGCCCTGCGCACCCACCGGGTGGATGGTCTGGGCGGCATTGCCCAGCAGCACCGCGCGCGGCGCCACCAGGCTGGCGGCCAGCACCTGCGCGATCGGGTAGGCGCTGCGCTCGCCGGCGGCGAGGAAGCGGCCGGCGCGCCAGCCAAACGCGGACTGGATCCGCGCCAGCCAGCCGGCCTCGTCCAGCGCGGCCACTTCCGCGGCCTGCGCGGAGGGCACGCCGTGGACCACGCCGAAGGCGCGGTCGCCGCGCGGCAGCAGCGCGGTGGGACCGCTGTCGGTGAAACGCTCCCAGGCGGTGCCGTCGGCCGGGCGCTCGCCGCGCACGCGCGCCACGAACAGGGTCTGGCCATAGTCGTGGCGGCGCACGCCGATCCCCAGCGCCGCGCGCACCGCGCTGCCGGTGCCGTCGGCCGCCACCAGCAGGCGGGTGCGCAGCGACAGCGGGCCTTCGCCGGTTTCCAGGCGCAGGCCGCGGACGCCGTCGCCGGCCTCCTCCAGACCGGCGAAGCGCGCCGGGCGGTAGCGCACCAGGCCCTGGACCCGGGACAGCCGCGCCTCCAGCGCCTGGCCGAAGTCGCGCGCCACCACCACCTGCCCGAAGGCCTCGCGTCCGTAGTCGGCCGCGTCCAGCTGCACCCGGCCGAAGTCGCCGGCGCGGCTGACGTGGATGCGGCGGATCGGGCCGGCCGGCGCCTGCAGGCTGGACAGCACGCCCAGCGCCTGCAGCGCGTTGACCGAGGCCTGGGCCAGGCTCAGGTTGCGCTGGTCGAACACGGCCGGCAGTTCGCCGGCCGGGGTGGCCTCGACCAGGGCCACGTCCAGCGCCAGCCCGTCCAGGGCGATCGCCAGGCTGGCGCCGACCAGGCCGCCACCGACGATCACGACATCATGCGTTCGGATCATCGGCACATGATACGCGGCGCCGTGCATGCGCCGCGGCGGCGGCCGACGCGGCGCCACGCCCTCGGCTAGAATGCCGGCCACGTTATCCACCAGGCCCCGTGCAATGACCGCCACCAGCCAACGCCTCTTCGTCCTGTCCGTCCTGGCCCTGCTGATGGCCGCCTCGCGCGCCCACGTGTTCGACCACTTCTCGCCGCCGGACGCCAGCTGGGCGGTGTTCTTCGTGGCCGGCTTCGCCCTGCGCGGCTGGGGACGCTGGGTCTTCCCGGTGCTGATGGCGCTGGCCATGGGCGTGGACTGGATGGTGATCTCGCGCCAGGCCGCCTCGTTCTGGGACCACTACTGCGTCTCGGCCGCCTACTGGGGCCTGATCCCGGCCTACGGCGCGCTGTGGGCCGGCGGCAGCTGGCTGCGCCGCCGCTACGACGGGGCCAGCCTGGCCCAGGCCGGGCGCCTGCTCGGCGCCTTCCTGGTCGCCGTGGTCGCCTGCCAGCTGGTCGCCCAGGGCACCTTCTACTGGTACAGCGGCGTGGTCGCCGAGCCGACCGTGGCCGGCTGGTGGAAGAACTTCATGGACTGGCTGCCCGGTTACGTGGGCACCGCCGCCACCTACACCGCCATCGCCGCCGCGCTGCAGGTGGCGGCCGAGCGCATCGCCCCGGCGCTGCGCCTGGACCGCAGCCAGGCCGCCGGCTGAGGCGCCATGGGCAACCGGCTGTCGAAGATCTACACCCGTACCGGCGACGACGGCAGCACCGGGCTGGGTGACGGCAGCCGCACCGGCAAGGACTCGCTGCGGGTCGCCGCCTACGGCACCGTGGACGAGGCCAATTCCGCGATTGGCGTGGTCCTGGCCGCGCCGGACGTGCCGGACGACGTGCGCCAGCTGCTGACCACGGTCCAGCACCAGCTGTTCGACCTCGGCGGCGAGCTGTGCATCCCCGGCCACGCCGCCATCGCCGAGTCCGACGTGGCCGGCCTGGAGCAGGCCCTGGACCGCTACAACGAGGCCCTGCCGCCGCTGAAGGACTTCATCCTCCCGGCCGGCGGCGAGGCCGCGGCGCGCTGCCACCTGGCCCGCACCATCGTCCGCCGCGCCGAGCGCGAGGCGGTTGCGCTGTCCCGCGCCGAGGCGGTCCGCGGCGAGGCCCTGCGCTACCTCAACCGCCTGTCAGACCTGCTGTTCGTGCTGGCCCGGGTGCTGGCGCGCGCCGCCGGCGAGGGCGAGGTGCTGTGGCGCCATGAGCGGCGCCATCCCGGGGCCTGACCCCTCCACAGGTTCTATGGCGCCGGCCCGCGGCGCGCGGTAGCGTGGGCCCATGCTCGCCTGGACCCATCCCGCCTGCCTGGCCCACGACACCGGCCCGGACCATCCGGAACAGCCCGCCCGCCTGCAGGTGGTGATCGAGGCCCTGCAGCACCACTGCCCTGGCCTGGACTGGCGCGAGGCCCCGGCGGCGGCGCGCGGCGACCTATGCCGGGTGCATGCGGCGGAGATGGTCGACCAGGTGCTGGCGCCGGTGGTGTCCGGGATCCAGCACATCGATGCCGAGACCGTGGTCTCGCCCGGCTCGGCGCGCGCGGCCGTGCACGCCGCCGGCGCCGGGATCGCCGCGGTGGACGCGGCGATGGCCGGCCCGGAGCGGGTCGCGTTCTGCGCGGTGCGCCCGCCCGGCCACCACGCCACCGCCGACACCCCGATGGGCTTCTGCCTGCTCAACAACATCGCCGTGGCCGCGGCCTACGCCCGCGACCACCACGGCCTGGAGCGGATCGCCATCGTCGATTTCGACGTGCACCACGGCAATGGCACCCAGGCGATCTTCCGCGAAGACCCGGCGGTGGCCTACTTCAGCACCCACCAGTCCGGGCTGTACCCGCACACCGGCCACAACCGCGAGCGCGGGGTCGGCAACCTGCACAACGTGCTGCTGCCGCCCGGCAGCGGCGGCTTCCGCTTCCGCAACACCTGGGCCGACCACCTGCTGCCGATGCTGGACGACTTCCGCCCGCAGCTGCTGCTGGTCTCCGCCGGCTTCGACGCGCACCTGGCCGACCCGCTGGCGGACCTGATGCTGGACGCGGACGACTTCGCCTGGCTGAGCACCGAACTGCTGGGCATCGCCCTGCGCCATGCCCAGGGCCGGCTGGTGTCGATGCTGGAGGGCGGCTACAACCTCGACGCCCTGGCCGAGTGCTGCGTGGCCCATGTCAAGGCCCTCGGCGGCTGAACCCGGGCCGGCCGCGGGACGGCCGTTCATTGCCCGCATGCACCCGCATCCGGCAAGCTACCGCCGATTTCCGGCCCGGATGCCCCCTCCCTCGTGCGACGCCCCCTGCGAACCTCCCTGCGCCTGCTGCCGTTGGCCCTGGGCATAGCCCTGGCCCTGCCCGCCATGGCCGACGAGAAGCCGCTCAACTGGGGCCTGTGCCCGGTCGGCGACGTGCTGCCGCCGTTCAGCGAGGCGCCGCCGCCGGACCCGGCCGCGGCGCAGACCCGCAACGAGCAGCCGACCGACATCGAGGGCGACGAACTCAGCGGCACCGAGACCACTCCGAAGTACCAGGGCAACGTCGCCCTGGTCCGCGGCGACCAGTTCCTGGGCACCGACCAGCTGAGCTTCGACACCGAGACCGGGCGCTACGTGGCCGAGGGCAACGTGCGCTACCAGGACTCCGGCATCCGCATCGTGGCCGACCGCGCCGAGGGCAACCAGGACGAGGACAGCCACGTCATCACCAACATCCGCTACCAGCTGGTGGACCGGCGCGGCAACGGCGGCGCCGACTCGATCGCCATGCGCGGCCCGGTGGGGCAGATGTACCACTCCACCTACAGCACCTGCGACCCGGACCAGCGCGCCTGGGAGCTGCGCGCGCAGCGGATCGACGTGGACAACGACGAGGGCTTCGGCGTGGCCCGCAACGCGGTGCTGCGCATGGGCCGCTTCCCGGTGCTGTACGTGCCGTGGATCAAGTTCCCGGTGGACGACCGCCGCCGCACCGGCCTGCTGTACCCGTCGGTCAGCAATTCCGGCCGCGACGGCTTCGACTACAGCCAGCCGATCTACCTCAACCTGGCGCCGAACTACGACGCGACCCTGTCGCCGCGCATCATGACCAAGCGCGGCCTGATGCTGGACGCGGAGTTCCGCTACCTCTACGAAGGCGGCCGCGGCATCCTCGAGGGCGGCTTCCTGCCCGACGACGACCTGCGCGACCGCGACCGCGGCCGCTTCCGCTTCAGCGGCTACCACAACATCGACCGCCACTGGCAGGCGCGCGCCAACCTCGCCTGGGTCAGCGACGACCGCTTCGTCGAGGACTTCTCCAGCCGCCTGGCCGGCGTCTCCGCGTCCTACCTGCAGAGCACCGCCGGCGTGTTCGGCACCGCCGAGCACTGGAACGCCGGCGCCATGGTCGAGCACTTCCAGCGCACCGACTACACCCTGCGCGACGCCGACCTGCCCTTCAGCCGCCTGCCGCGCATCTACGGCACCTGGCAGCAGCCGCTGGGCCGCTGGATCGACGCGGGCATGTACGCCGAGGCGGTGCACTTCGCGCACCCGGACTCGCGGATCAGCGGCGGCGAGCGCCTGGACCTGAAGCCGTTCGTGTCCGCGCGCCTGGGCGGTCCGGCCTGGTACGCGACCCCGACCCTGGCCTGGCGCTACACCTCCTACCGCCTGGAGGAAGGCGTGCTGCTGGACCCCGACCAGGGCCTCCGCGGCGCGGAGGACCCCACCCGCAGCCTGCCCATCGCCAGCTTCGACGCCGGCATGTACTTCGACCGCGAGACCAGCTGGGACGGCGAGCGCTTCCTGCACACCCTGGAGCCGCGCCTGTTCTACCTGTACGCGCCGTACCGCGACCAGGACGACCTGCCGGTGTTCGACACCCGGCCGTTCACCTTCAGCTGGGGCCAGCTGTTCCGCGACAACCGCTATTCCGGCGCCGACCGCCAGACCGACGCCAACCAGCTGACCATCGCCCTCAGTTCGCGCCTGATCCGCCAGTCCGACGGCCGCGAGAAGCTGTCGCTGAGCCTCGGCCAGATCCGCTACTTCCAGGACTCGCGGGTGGTGCTCAGGAACGAGACCCCGGTGGCGCAGGGCAAGTCGGCCTGGGTGGCCGACGCCAACTACATGATCAACGACCGCTGGAACCTCGGCGCCTCCTACCAGTGGGACCCGAAGTTCCGCCGCGAGGACCTGGCCAGCGTCCGCGCCCGCTACCTGTGGCCGGACGACGGCGTGGTCAACCTCGGCTACCGCTACCGCCGCGGGCTGCTGGAGCAGGCCGATTTCTCGTTCCTGTACCCGATCAACCCGACCTGGAGCCTGGTCGGCCGCTACTACCACTCCATCTCCAGCGACAAGCTGCTGGAGGCGATCGCCGGCGTGCAGTGGGACAGCTGCTGCTTCGCGGTGCGCGCCATCGCCCGCCGCTACGTGCGCAACCGCGAGGGCGAGCTGGACAACGCGCTGCAGGTGGAATTCGTGCTCAAGGGCCTGGGCTCGGCCGGCCAGGACACGGAGCGCACCCTGCGCCGTGCTATTCTCGGCTACCACCGCGACGACCTGTACCTGGTCCCGCCCAGCAACACCACGCCCGATCCGGACGACTACGATCCGAACCTCATCCCGTGAGTCCATGAGCCGACGCCTTTCCGCGATTCTCCTGGCGGCTTCCGCCATGCTGTCCCTCCCCGTCGCCGGCGTGGCCCAGGAGGCCCAGCAGCAGCTGCAGCCGGTGGAGCGCATCGCCGCGATCGTGGACGAGGACGTGATCCTGCAGAGTGAGCTGGACCTGGCGGTGCGCAACATCCTGGCGCAGTACGCCGGCCGCGAGAACCAGCTGCCGCCGCGCCCGGTGCTTGAGCGCCAGGTGCTGGAGCGGCTGGTGCTGAACAAGCTGCAGGTCGCCCGCGCGCGCCAGCAGGGCGTGCGCGTCAGCGAGCAGGAGCTGAACCAGACCGTCGCCGCGATCGCCCAGCAGAACGGCCTGACCCTGGACGGCCTGCGCCAGCGCCTGGCCGCCGACGGCCTGTCCTTCGAGGAGTTCCGCCGCTCGCTGGCCGAGGAAATCACCATCCAGCGCCTGCGCCAGAACTTCATCTCGCGCATCAACGTCAGCGAGGCCGAGGTCGACGCCGCGCTGGAGCGCGAGGCGAGCAACAGCCGCCAGTACCGCCTGGCGCACATCCTGGTCGCCCTGCCCGACGGCGCCACCCCCGAGCAGATCGCCACCGGCCAGCGCAAGATCGAGGGCATCCTCAACGTCATCAACAAGGGCGAGATGGACTTCGCCGCCGCCGCCGTGCGCTATTCGGACAGCCCCAACGCGCTGGAAGGCGGCGACCTGGGCTGGCGCTCGCTGGACGAGATCCCCACGGCCTTCGCCCAGCAGATCGTGAACCTGCAGCCGGGCCAGATCCTCGGCCCGATCCGCGGCCCCAGCGGCTTCCAGCTGCTGCGCCTGTCGGAGGTGCGCGACAGCAGCGAGGCGCCGGCGCAGACCGTCACCGAGTACCACGTGCGCCACATCCTGGTGCGGGTCAACGACCGCCAGGACGAGGCCACCGCGCGCGCCAAGATCGACACCCTGCGCGCGCGCATCGCCGGCGGCGCCGACTTCCAGGAAGTGGCGCGCGAGGCCTCCGAGGACAACAACACCCGCGGCCAGGGCGGCGACCTGGGCTGGTTCCCGGCCGATGCCTACGGCCCGGAATTCGGCGGCCAGGTGACCGCGCTGGAGGATGGCCAGGTTTCGCAGCCGTTCCGCACCGATGCCGGCTGGCACATCATCGAGCGCCTGGCCCAGCGCGAGACCGACGTGACCGACGAGAACCGCCGCGCCCGGGTCCGCGACACCATCGGCCGCCGCAAGCTGGAAGAGGAATACGAGCGCTACCTGCAGGAGCTGCGGGGCGAGGCGTACGTCGTGTTCCGCGCCGGCGACCGCGCCGAGCCCGTCGCCAACTGAGCCATGGCACTGCCCCGGCTGGCGCTGGTTCCCGGCGAACCGGCCGGGGTTGGCCCGGAACTGTGCGTGCGCGTGGCCCAGGCCCCGCGCCGCGACTGCAGCCTGGTCGCCCTCGCCGATCCTGGGCTCCTGCAGGCCGCCGCGGCGGCGCTGGGCCTGCCGCTGAACCTCCTGCCCGCCGACGCCGTCGCCCGCCGCCCGGGCGACCTGCCGCTGCACCCGGTCCGCAATGCGGTTGCCGTGCAGTTCGGCCACCCGGATCCGCGCAATGCCCGCGCCGTCGTCGACGCCCTGCTGGGCGCCGCCGAAGGCTGCGTGCGCGGCGGCTTCCACGGCATGGTCACCGGGCCGGTACAGAAGGCGACCATCAACGAGGGCGGCATCCCCTACACCGGCACCACCGAGCTGCTGGCCGGCCATGCCGGCCGCGAGGTGGTGATGATGCTGGCCAACGACATCGTGCGGGTGGCACTGGCCACCACCCACCTGCCGCTGCGCGAGGTCGCCAACGCGATCGACGCCGGCCTGCTGCGGCGGGGGCTCGGCATCCTGCACCGGGCCCTGCGCGAGGATTTCGGCATCGCCGAGCCGGTGATCGCGGTGCTGGGACTCAACCCCCACGCCGGCGAGGACGGCCACCTCGGGCGCGAGGAGATCGAGGTCATCACCCCGGTGCTGGAGTCGCTGCGCGCCGCGGGCATGCGCCTGGCCGGCCCGCTGCCGGCCGATACCGCGTTCCTGCCCGGCAAGCTGCGCGGCTTCGACGCGGTACTGGCCATGTACCACGACCAGGGCCTGCCGGTGCTCAAGTACAGCGGCTTCGAGCGCGCGGTGAACCTGACCCTGGGCCTGCCCTACCCGCGCGTGGCCGTCGACCACGGCACCGCCCTGGACCTGGCCGGCAAGGGCCTGGCCGATCCCTCCAGCCTGGAAGCCGCGGTCGCCACCTGCGCGCGGATGGCGGCGCAGCGGATGCAGCAAAGCTGAGGTCCCCCTTTCCCGGGGAGAGTCCGTAGCCAGGGTAGGCAAGGCGCGCCGCACGGCGGCAGTGCCCGGGCGCTGGCGGGCCCGGCGCATTGCCACGCGCTGCGGATCCACCGCCGGACCGCGTCACGCGCCCGTCCCGGAAGCGGCCTGCGCCCGTGTCCGGGCGACGGGCTTGCGCCGCAGCGTCAGAACAGCTCGCCGGTATCCCGCGCAGGCACCGTCAGCCCGAGGTGGCGGTAGGCCTTGGGCGTGGCCATGCGCCCGCGCGCGGTGCGCACCAGGAAGCCCTGCTGGATCAGGTAGGGCTCGATCACGTCCTCCAGGGTGCCGCGCTCCTCCGACAGCGAGGCGGCCAGCGATTCCACGCCCACCGGGCCGCCGTCGAAGTGGCCGATGATGGTGTTGAGCAGGCGCCGGTCCAGCTCGTCGAAGCCTTCCGGATCGACCTTGAGCATGGCCATCGCCGCCTGCGCCACTTCCTTGTCTATGCGTCCGCCGGCCTTGACCTGGGCATAGTCGCGCACGCGACGCAGCAGGCGGTTGGCGATGCGCGGGGTGCCGCGGGCGCGGCGCGCGATCTCGCCGGCGCCCTCCGGCTCGCAGTCGATGCCCAGGATCCGCGCCGAGCGGCGCACGATCTTCGTCAGCTCCTCGGGCGTATAGAACTCCAGGCGCTGGACGATGCCGAAGCGGTCGCGCAGCGGCGCGGTCAGCAGGCCGGCGCGGGTGGTGGCGCCGATCAGGGTGAACGGCGGCAGGTCCAGCTTGATCGAGCGCGCGGCCGGGCCCTCGCCGATCATGATGTCGATCTGGAAGTCCTCCATCGCCGGATAGAGCACTTCCTCGACCACTGGCGACATGCGGTGGATCTCGTCGATGAACAGCACGTCGTGCGGCTGCAGGTTGGTCAGCAGCGCGGCCAGGTCGCCGGCCTTCTCGATCACCGGGCCGGAGGTCACCCGCAGGTTCACCCCCAGCTCGTTGGCGATGACGTGGCTGAGCGTGGTCTTGCCCAGGCCCGGCGGGCCGAAGATCAGGACGTGGTCCAGGGCCTCGCCGCGGGCGCGGGCGGCCTCGATGTAGATGCCCAGCTGCTCGCGGACCGGCTGCTGGCCCAGGTATTCGTCCAGTCGCTGCGGCCGGATCGAGGCCTCAAGGGCCTCGTCCTCGCGGGTGGCGCCGGCGCCGAGGATGCTGCGGTGTTCGCTCATGCGGGGATTATGGCCGGTGCCGGTCGCGCGTGCCGAGACCCGGGCGGTCCGCGCCGGCGCGCCGGCTCAGATCTCCACCTGCGCGCCCAGCTCCACCAGGCGGTTGCCGGGGATGCGGAAGAAGCCGGTGGCCGGGGCGGCGTTGCGGTGCATGAAGGCGAACAGCTTGTCGCGCCAGGTCGGCATGCCGCGGCGGGCGCCGGCGACCACGTTCTCGCGGCTGGCGAAGTAGGTGGTGTCCATCGGGTCCATGGACAGGCCGTCGCGGTCGCAGGCGCGCATCAGCGCCAGCGGCACGTCCGGGGTTTCCATGAAGCCGAAGCGGACCAGCACCCGGTAGAAGTCGTCGCCGATCGCGTCCACCCGGATCCGTTTCTCCACCGGCGCGTACGGCACCGGCAGGGTCTCCACGGTCAGGAACACGTTGCGCTCGTGCAGCACCTTGTTGTGCTTGAGGTTGTGCAGCAGCGCGTGCGGCACCAGCCCGGGATCGGCGGTGAGGAAGATCGCCGTGCCCGGCACCCGCACCGGCGGCGCCAGCATCAGTCCGGGCAGGAAGGTGTCCACCCGGATGCCGTCCTTGCGGATCTCCTCGCGCAGCAGGGCGCGGCCGCGGCGCCAGGTACGCATCAGGGTGAACAGGACGATGCCCAGCACCACCGGGAACCAGGCGCCCTGCAGCAGCTTGGCGCCGTTGGCGACCACGAAGGCGATGTCGATGAAGAAGAACGCCACGCACAGGGCCAGGATCCAGCGCCGCCCGGCCGGCCACAGCGCGCGCGCCACCAGCGCCAGCAGCAGGGTGTCGATCAGCATCGTGGCCGAGACCGAGATGCCGTAGGCCACGGCCAGGTTGGAGGAACTGCGGAACACCAGCACCAGGCCGATCACCATCACCATCAGCATCCAGTTGATGCCGGGCACGTAGATCTGGCCGATCGCCTCGCTGGAGGTGTGCTTGATGCGCATGCGCGGGATGTAGCCCAGCTGCATGGCCTGGCGGCCGATCGAGAACGCGCCGGTGATCACCGCCTGCGAGGCGATCACCGCGGCCATCGTCGCCAGCACGATCATCGGGTACAGGGCCCAGCCCGGCACCGACTCGTAGAACGGGTTGCGCACCAGCTCCGGGTGCTCCAGCACCAGCGCGCCCTGCCCCAGGTAGTTGAGCACCAGGCAGGGCAGGACGAAGAAGTACCAGCCGTGGCGGATCGGGCGCGCGCCGAAGTGGCCCATGTCCGCGTACAGCGCCTCGCCACCGGTCACCGCCAGCACCACCGCGCCGAGGATGAACACGCCGTGCCAGCCGTGGTCGGCGAAGAACAGCACCGCCCACCACGGATTGAAGGCCTTGAGCACCTCCGGCGCCTTGATGATGTTCCAGGCGCCGATCGCGGCGATGGCCACGAACCAGACCATGGTCACCGGGCCGAACACCTTGCCGACCTTGGCGGTGCCGAAGCGCTGGCTGGCGAACAGCACCACCAGCACCACGATGGTCAGCGGGACGATGAAGTTGTGCAGCCCCGGCGCGGCCACTTCCAGGCCCTCCATCGCGCCGAGCACGGAGATGGCCGGGGTGATCACGCCATCGCCGAAGAACAGCGAGGCGCCGAAGATGCCGAGGATGCCGACCACGTAGGCCGAGCGCGAACCGTTGCGCAGGGTGCGCTGGGCCAGGGCCATCAGCGCCATGATGCCGCCCTCGCCGTCGTTGTCGGCGCGCATGATGATGGTCACGTACTTCAGCGTGACCACCACCATCAGCGACCAGAACGCCAGCGACAGCACGCCCAGCACGGTGTCGTGGTCGCTGGACAGGCCGTAGTGCGGCGAGAACGCTTCCTTGAGCGTGTACAGCGGGCTGGTGCCGATGTCGCCGAAGACCACGCCGATGGCGCCCAGCACCAGGGCCAGGTGCGAGCCGCCGGGCCCGTGGGCGGCGGGCCCGTGGCCGGCGTGGGAAGGCGATGACGCTGCGGACATGGCGGGCGAACCTTAGCGCGGACGGGCGTGAGCGGGGCGCGAGCGCGCGCTCAGCGCAGGGCCGACTGCAGGGCCTTGCGGATGATGGCCGCGGCGTCCTCGCCGGGCGCGGCGGCGTCGCGGGCCATGCGCTGCGCATCGGCCGGCTTGTAGCCCAGCTGCTGCAGGGCGGTGGCGGCGTCGGCCAGCGGATCGCCCGGGACCGCCGTCATCCCGGCCACGGCGCCGCCGCCGGCCAGGTCGGCGGCGCGGTCGCGCAGCTCGACCACCATGCGCTCGGCGGTCTTCTTGCCGATCCCCGGGATCCGGGTCAGCGCGGTGATGTCGCCGGCCTGCACCAGCCGCGCGAACTCCTCCACGCTCACCCCCGAAAGCACCGCCAGCGCGATTTTGGCGCCGATGCCGCTGACCTTCTGCACGTCGCGGAACAGCCGCCGCTCCGACTCGCGCAGGAAGCCGTACAGCGCCACGCTGTCCTCCTTCTGCGCGTAATGGGTGAACAGCGAGACTTCCCGGCCCAGCTCGGGCAGGTCGTAGAAGGTGCTCATCGGCGCCTCCAGCTCGTAGCCGACGCCATTGACGTCGACCACCAGCCACGGCGGCTGCTTCAGCACCAGGGTTCCACGCAGTCTTCCAATCATTGGGGGCTCCTACGGAGCGTGATTCGGGATTGGTGATTGGTGATTCGAGAAAGCAAAGGCGAAAGCGCCGGCACGGCCGGAAGGTGCCCGCGCTTTCCACGAATCACGAATGACGAATCACCAATCACGGCTCCATTTCCTCCAGGCCAGCTTGGTGCTGACGCCCAGCCTCTGTGCGGTGGCCCGTACATGCGCGTGGGTCAGGGCGATGGCCAGGGCGTCGGCGGCGTCGGCCTGCAGCTTGCCGGGCAGGCCGAGCATGGCCGCGACCATGTGCTGGACCTGGGCCTTGTCGGCGGCGCCGGTGCCGACCACGGCCAGCTTCACCTCGCGCGCGGCGTACTCGCTTACCGGCAGGTCGCGCAGGACCACGGCGCTGATCGCCGCGCCGCGGGCCTGGCCCAGCTTGAGCGCCGATTCGGCGCTGCGGCCCACGAACACCTGCTCGATCGCCACTTCCTGCGGGTGGTATTCGTCGATCAGCGCGGCCAGGCCGTCCAGCAGCCGGCGCAGGCGCTCGGCGAAGCCGCCCTCGCCCAGCAGCACCAGCGGCTGGTGGTGGACGTGGCGCACGCGGCCGCCGCCGTCCACGTCGATGATGCCCACGCCGGTACGCTGCGAACCCGGATCGATGCCGAGGATGCGCACCGGGGCGGCGGTCGCGCGCGCGGCGTTCATGCGCCCACCGCGCACGCCTTCCGGCCCGCCGCCTGTTCGCCCCGGGCCGGACGCATGCTCAGCCGGCTTCGCCCAGGTCGGCGTTGGAATAGACGTTCTGCACGTCGTCCAGGTCCTCGAGCATGTGCAGCAGCTTCTGCACCTGCTGCGCGGTCTCCCCGGATACGGCGATGTCGTTGTCGGCGCGGAACGTCACCTCGGCGTAGCCCGGGGCCAGGCCGGCGGCCTCCATCGCCTGCTTCACCGCCTCGAAGTTCTCCGGCGCGGTGATCACGTCGATCGCGCCGTCCTCCGGGTACACGACCACGTCGTCGGCACCGGCCTCGATCGCCGCCTCGGTCACCTTCTCCTCGTCGGCGCCCTCATAGCTGAGCACGCCCAGGCGCTTGAACATGAAGGCCACCGAGCCCTCGGTGCCCATGTTGCCGCCGCACTTGGAGAAGGCGTGGCGCACGTCGGCCACGGTGCGCACGCGGTTGTCGGTCAGGCAGTCGACGATCACCGCCACGCCGCCGGGGGCGTAGCCCTCGTAGCGCACTTCCTCGTACTCGACGCCTTCCAGCTCGCCGGTGGCCTTCTTGATCGCGCGCTCGATCACGTCCTTGGACATGTTCGACGACAGCGCCTTGTCGATCGCCGCGCGCAGGCGCGGGTTGTTGGCCGGCTCGCCTCCGCCGGCGCGGGCGGCGACGCTGATCTCGCGGATCAGCTTGGTGAAGATCTTGCCGCGCTTGGCATCGCTGGCGTTCTTGCGCGCTTCGATCGAGGGACCACGACCCATGGGCGTACCGTACTGCGTTTGCGAAGCGGTGGATTATAGCGGCCCGCCGCCCTCCCCTGCGCCGCCGCCGGCGCGCGCCGGCGGCAGGAACGCGCCAGCGTGCAGGAACGCCGCCACCTGCCGCGCGGCCTCGGCCGAGAACACCAGCCCGGTATGGCTGGCGCGCACCCGGCAGTAGGCGCTGGCGCCGGGCAGGCGGGTCTCGGCCAGGGCCACGGTGCCGTCCGAATCAGTCCCCACCGCGGCCAGCAGGCGCCCCACCCCGCGCGGCACCTCGCCGGCGATCACCCCCAGTTCGGCCCGCCCGGACCAGGGCTGGCAGCCGCACAGCAGCAGCGGCGCGCTGCGTCCCAGCAGCCAGGCCAGGCGCCGGTGCGCGGCAAGCAGGCGTGCGATGGCGCTGCCGCACAGCGGCGAGCCCAGGCAGACCACGCGCCGCACCGGCAGGTCCGGTGCCCGGCGCAGGGCCTCCAGCGCGACCAGCCCACCGAGGCTGTGCCCGGCCAGATGGCAAGGCGGCCCGGCGCGCAGGCGTTCGACCAGGTTGGCGATCGCCGGCTCCGGCCCGCCGACGATGCTGGGATAGCCGAAGCCCTCCCCCTCGAAGCCGAGCCGGCGCAGGCGCAGTGCCAGCGGCAACAGCCACCACGGCGAGTTCCAGAGGCCGTGCACCAGCAGCACCCGCTCGCGGGGCCCGGTCGCGGCCGGCGGCATCAGGCCGCGACCTCCTGCTGCCGCTTCCACGCCCGGGGCGAGACCCCGGCGTGCGACTTGAACGCGCGCGACAGCGCCGCCTCGCTGGCGTAGCCGACCTCCGAGGCGACCACCTTCAGCGGCCGCCCGCGGCGCAGCGCCTGCTGCGCCAGGCGCACGCGCCAGCCCTGCAGGTACTGCCCCGGGGTCAGCCCCACCGTTTCGCGGAAGGTCTCGGCGAACACGCTGCGCGACATGCCGGCCACCGCGGCCAGTTCCTCCAGGGTCCATTCCCGCGCCGGCGCCTCGTGCATCGCCACCAAAGCATGGCGCAGGCGCGCGTGCGCCAGGCCGGCCAGCAGCCCGCCGCGCACCTCGCCCTGCTCCATCAGGTGCCGCAACAGCTGGATCATCACCACCTCGAACAGGCGGTCGACCATGGCCTGGCGGCCGCAGCGCTGGTCGAACGCCTCCTCGAACAGCAGGTCCAGCACCGGACCCGCGCCCGGCAGCGACTGCAGCGGCAGGCACACGAAGGACGGCAGCGCCGCCACCAGCGGATTGCCGGCGCCGCCCTCGAAGCGCAGGTTGGCGCAGGCCATGTCGGCGCCGCGCTGGGGATCGCTGGAAAAGCGGTGCGGCAGCGGCCGCGGGTACAGCAGCAGGCTCGGCTCGCTGACCTGCACGGTGCTGCCGCCATGGCTGACGTCCAGCGGACCGCGCCGGATCAGGTGCAGCTGGCCCATGCCGTCAATGGCGTCGAGGGTGTTGATGCCGCACAGCGCGCCGGCGTGGAAGACCTGTGCGCTTACCGGGAAGCGCTCCAGCAGGACGGCGAGTCGGTCGCCCATCTCGTACTCCCAGTCAAATTTTCCGGACTTTACGCGGCCGATCGTAGCAGCCGCGGATCCACATTACTCCCAGCGGTACCCCCCCATCCCCCGAAGAGGAGAGAACGATCATGAATGCCATTACCCGCCCGATTGCCGCCGGCCTGCTGGCCCTGGCCGTCCACGCCGCGCTCCCGGCCCAGGCCGCCACCCCCGCCACGGTGCCCGCGCCCCAGGCGACCGTGGAGGGCAGCCACGTCGTCACCGCCGACGGCGTGCGCCTTTACTACAAGGACTGGGGCCCGAAGGACGGCCCGGTCGTCGCCTT